>NZ_VULP01000031.1:0-38822 GCF_009697165.1 Anaerobutyricum soehngenii
ATCCTGAGCCAGGATCAAACTCTCAAATAAAATGTTTAAGATGTCAGATCCAGGTCCAGAACCACTGGTTCTTTTCCTGTCTTTACTGTTTATTTAGGTTTTGAACTTTCGTTCTGTTCCATGGACTCTCCTGCAGACATCACTCTCAGGAAAACCCGAATGAAATTTGAATTAACGTTCAAGGTTGTTTTGTTATTCAGTTATCAAGGTTTTGTGTCGTTCTTTTTTTTGTGACACAACTTCTTTATTTTATCATACTTAGAAGTCTTTGTCAAGAACTTTTTTAATTTATTTTTTAATGTTTTGTTGCTTTTCTTGAGCAACTCGTACATTCTATCATATTCTCATTCATCTGTCAAGCACTTTTTTTATTTTTCTTCTTTATTTTCCAAATAAGAGTGAAAAATATTACGGAGAAGGAGGGATTTGAACCCTCGCACCGCGCGAACGATCTACACCCTTAGCAGGGGCGCCTCTTCAGCCACTTGAGTACTTCTCCATAATGCCTAAATAAATGAAAATATTCAATTCCGTTGCACAGTAATGCACAACGCCTTATTATATTATCAAAAAGACTGACTAAAGTCAAGTCTTTTTTTAATTATTTTTTCCATTTTTCTTTTGCAGTCTCATAAAGGTTATTTCCATCTTTATCTATAACTACAATAACAGGCAGATTCTCGATTTCTAATTTACGGATTGCCTCTGTGCCAAGATCATCGTAAGCAACTACATCTGCTTTTTTAATACATTTAGAAAGTAATGCACCTGCTCCACCTACCGCTGCAAAGTATATTGCACCATTTCTCTTCATGGCCTCTATAACTTCCGAAGAACGCTTTCCTTTTCCTACCATGCCCTTTAATCCCTTATCAAGCATTTCTGGAGTATACTTATCCATACGACTGCTTGTAGTCGGACCTGCAGAACCGATAATCTGTCCTTCTCTTGCCGGACTTGGTCCAAGATAATACAAAACATTCCCATTGAGCTCTATTGGTAATGCTTCCCCTTTATGCATACTTTCATACATTCTTTTATGCGCTGCATCTCTGGCAGTATAAATAATTCCGGACAGATATACATAGTCCCCTGCTTTTAAAGTATTGATATCTTCTTCAGAAAGTGGAACCTGAATTGTTCTATTCATAACTGTATACCTCCCCTTATAAACTTCTTACTGCGTGACGATTTACATGACAGCACATATTAACAGCAACAGGCAGACCTGCAATATGTGTAGGATACGTATTAATATTTACAGCTAATGCCGTAACAGTTCCTCCAAGTCCCGCTGCACCAATTCCAAGAGCATTGACTCTTTTAAGGACATCCTCTTCCATTGCTTTTATAGAAGGAAGATCAGAATGTGTTCCTACAGGTCTTATCAACGCCTGCTTCGCCATGAGAGCTGCTTTTTCAAAGGTACCGCCAATACCAACACCAACTACAACAGGTGGGCATGCATTAGGCCCTGCATCCTGTACAGCAGATACAATAGCATTCACTGCGCCTTCCATACCATCTGCCGGCTTAAGCATAAATACTCTGCTCATATTTTCGCTTCCAAATCCCTTCGGTGCTACGGTAAGCTTGATATTTTCTCCTGGAACGATACTGTAATGAATAACCGCAGGTGTATTATCTTTTGTATTTTCTCTGATAAAAGGATCATTTACTACTGACTTACGCAGATATCCTTCTACATATCCGTCATGTACACCTTTATTGATAGCATCTGCGAGAGAACCTCCTTCAATATGTACATCCTGTCCTACTTCCGCAAAAACGACAGCCATTCCAGTATCCTGACAGATTGGTATCTGTTCTTCTCCCGCAATAGCAAGATTCTCTTTCAACTGATTAAGAATCTGGCAGCCAAGAGGATTCTCCTCTTGGTCTGCCGCTTTATACAAAGCATTCTTCATATCATCGGAAAGATAGTAATTAGCTTCTATACACATTTCTTTTATGTTTCTGGAAATTTCGTCTACATGAATTGAACGCATCTTTTTACCTCTTATATTCAATGACATAACAACTGTGAAAAGCATTCTTATTGATCATTAAGAAAGCTTCTTTATATTTCTTCCTGTGTTGCTTCTTCCTCTGTGGATTGAGGCTCTGCTTCATCCTCTTCTACTTCTGCAAAATCCTCTTCCTCTTCAAATCTGACTTTTGCAACGCTGGCAACTTTAATACTGCTTTCTGAATCAATATTAATAAGTTTTACACCGGAGGTATTTCTGCCAATAACAGAAATCGAATCACTCTTCATCCGAATCACAATACCTTCTGTAGTAATCAGCATAATTTCTTCTTCCGGCTTAATTGTCTTCACACCGACAACATATCCTGTCTTGTCGGTGATCTTATAACATCTTAAACCTTTTCCACCACGATGCTGTACGGTAAATTCATCAAGAGGTGTTCGTTTACCCATACCTTTTTCAGATACGATCAATAAATCATCACCTTCAGAACGAATCTGCATTCCAACAACTTCATCTGTATCACCAAGATTCATTCCGATCACACCCATAGAAACTCTTCCGGTTTCTCGTACATCCTGGAGTTTAAATCGGATACACTGTCCTTCTTTTGATACAAGGAAAATATCCTCATTCTCATCTGTCTGCTTTACTTCAATCAGTTCATCGCCCTCTCGCAGGGAGATTGCTGACAGACCGTTCTTTCGAATATTCTTATACTCATCAAATCCTGTTTTCTTTACAAGACCGTTTCTTGTAGCCATAACGAGGTAATGCTGTTTACCGTCTTCTAATAACGGGATGATCGCTGTAATCTTTTCTTCCGGCTGAAGCTGAAGAAGATTGATAATATTCACTCCTCTTGCCGTTCTTCCTGATTCCGGAATCTCGTATCCTTTGAGACGATATACACGACCTTTATTGGTAAAGAACATAATATAATTATGGGTACTTGTCATAAATAAATCTTCTATATGATCTTCATCAATGACATTCATACCACGTATTCCCTTACCACCACGATTCTGACTGTGGAAGTTATCCGGTGTCATACGCTTAATATATCCCAGTTTAGAGAAAGTAATAATCGCATCTTTTCTTGGAATCAATGCCTCATCACTTAAATCTTCCATATCCATCTCGATGGACGTCCTTCTGTCATCACCATATTTATCACGAATAAGAAGTATTTCTTCTCGGATTACTCCTAAAAGAACCTTTTCATCTGCAAGAATCGCTTCTAATTCCGCAATCTTTTTCTCAAGTTCATCATATTCGTTCTGAAGCTTTTCTCTCTCTAAACCTGTCAATGCACGAAGACGCATATCTACGATTGCCTGTGCCTGTGCCTGTGAGAATTCAAAACGTCTCATCAGATTATCTCTTGCTTCAGAAACATTCTTAGAGGCACGTATGATTTCTATCACTTCGTCAATATGGTCTAATGCTTTTAAAAGACCTTCTAAAATATGCGCTCTTTCTTTGGCTTTATTCAGCTCATATCTCGTTCTTCTTGTGACAACATCCTTCTGATGATCCAGATAATGTACAAGCATTTCTTTTAAGTTAAGAACCTTTGGCTGATTATCTACAAGCGCAAGCATGATGACTCCAAAAGTATCCTGAAGCTGTGTATGTTTAAATAACTGCTTTAATAATACATTGGCATTCACATCTTTACGTGTCTCAATACAGATGCGCATACCGCTTCTATCAGATTCATCTCGTAATTCTGTGATTCCGTCTACTCTCTTTTCTTTTACTAAATCAGCGATCTTTTCAATTAAACGTGCCTTATTTACCATATATGGAAGCTCGGATACGATAATTCTCTGCTTTCCATTCTTCATTGGCTCAATGTTTGTCACCGCACGTACCTTAATCTTGCCTCTTCCCGTACGGTAGGCCTGGTCAATACCCTTTCGTCCAAGAATAGCTGCCCCTGTCGGGAAGTCCGGTCCTTTTACGATTTCTAAAAGCTCATCAATATCCGTCTCTCTGTCTTCCTGTACTTGATTATCAATAATCTTTACGACACCGTCGATCGTTTCTCTTAAGTTATGCGGCGGGATATTCGTTGCCATACCTACGGCAATTCCCTGTGCTCCATTTACAAGAAGATTTGGAAACCTTGATGGAAGAATACTTGGTTCTTTTTCTGTCTCATCAAAGTTCGGTACAAAATCAACCGTATCTTTGTAAATGTCCGCTGTCATTTCCATGGAAATCTTAGATAATCTTGCCTCTGTATAACGCATGGCAGCCGCGCCATCACCGTCCACAGAACCAAAGTTTCCATGACCATCCACTAGTGGATAACGAGTAGACCAGTCCTGTGCAAGATTAACTAATGCACCATAAATAGAACTGTCACCATGAGGGTGATATTTACCCATTGTATCACCAACGATACGAGCACACTTTCTGTGAGGCTTATCCGGTCCGTTATTCAACTCAATCATAGAATAAAGAATTCTTCTTTGCACCGGCTTTAAACCATCTCGTACATCTGGAAGAGCTCTGGATACAATTACACTCATAGCATAATCTATATAAGATTTTTCCATGGTATTCTTTAAATCCACCTCATGGATTTTATCAAAAATATTACTATCGTCCATTCTATCCTCCTGTTAGATATCCAGATTCTGTACATACTTTGCATTGGCTTCGATAAATTCTCTACGTGGTTCTACACGATCTCCCATGAGAGTATCAAATGTCATATCCAATTCGGAAGCTGCATCATCATCCATATTTACGCGTAATAAAATTCTCTTTTCCGGATCCATCGTTGTCTCCCATAACTGAGATGCATCCATCTCACCAAGACCTTTATATCGCTGGATCTTATTGTTGCCGTCTCGTCCGATATCCGTCAGTATTGTATTTAACTCTTCATCACTGTAGGCATACCACACCTTTTTATTCTTCTCCACTTTATACAGTGGCGGCTGTGCCAGATATACATGCCCTTCTTTAATAAGTTCTGGCATAAAACGATATAAAAATGTAAGCAATAATGTTGCGATATGCGCACCGTCTACATCGGCATCCGTCATAATAATGATCTTATTATATCTAAGCTTTGTAATATCAAAGTCTTCATGAATTCCTGTTCCAAATGCTGTGATCATCGCACGTATCTCATTATTCACAAGAATCTTATCAAGTCTTGACTTTTCTACATTCAAAATCTTTCCTCGCAATGGAAGAATGGCCTGCGTTGCACGACTTCTTGCTGTTTTCGCTGAACCACCCGCAGAATCTCCCTCTACGATATAGATTTCGCAATTCTTTGGATCTTTATCTGAACAGTCTGCCAGCTTACCTGGAAGGCTCATTCCATCAAGCGCAGACTTTCTTCTCGTTAAATCTCTTGCCTTTCTTGCTGCTTCTCTTGCTCTTTGTGCAAGTACCGCTTTCTCACAGATCATCTTTGCAACATTTGGATTCTGCTCTAAGAAATAAGTAAGCTGTTCACTTACTACACTGTCAACCGCACCACGTGCTTCACTATTTCCAAGCTTCTGCTTTGTCTGACCTTCAAACTGGGGCTCCGGAATCTTGATGCTGACAATCGCAACCAAGCCCTCCCTGATATCATCACCGGTAAGATTCTGCTCATTATCCTTTAATAACTTATTCTTTCTTGCATAATCATTAAATGTCTTTGTAAGCGCACTTCTAAAACCGGCCAGATGTGTTCCACCTTCCGGCGTTGTAATATTATTTACAAAGCTGTAAACACCTTCGTTATAAGAATCATTATGCTGTAAGGCAACTTCTACGAATACATCGCCCTTCTTTCCCTCACAGTAAATTACTTCAGAATAGAGCACTTCCTTACTTTTATTCAGATATTCTACATATTCGCGGATGCCGCCTTCATAATGGAACGTCATGGAAACTTTTTCTTCTGGTCTTCGGTCTGTAAGAACAATCTTTAAATCCTTTGTTAAAAATGCCATCTCACGAAGACGCTGTTTTAACACTGCAAAATCGAAAACAGTCTCTTCGAAAATGGTCGGATCCGGAAGAAAACGTACCTCGGTACCTCTTCTATCTGTATCTCCTACTACTTTCAACGGATACATAACCTTTCCACGTTCATATCTCTGACGGTAAATCTTTCCTTCATGGAAAATATCTACTTCAAGCCATGTGGACAGCGCATTAACAACAGACGCACCTACTCCATGTAATCCGCCGGATACTTTGTATCCTCCACCACCAAACTTTCCTCCTGCATGAAGGATGGTAAACACAACTTCTACTGCTGGAATTCCCTTTTTCTTGTTAATTCCTACAGGAATACCACGACCATTATCTCTGACCGTAATAGAATTATCTTCATTGATGTACACCTCTACTGTATTACAAAATCCAGCTAATGCTTCATCAACTGCATTATCTACAATCTCATATACCAGATGATGGAGGCCCTTGGATGAAGTACTGCCAATGTACATACCAGGCCTTTTCCGTACTGCTTCAAGACCTTCTAAAATCTGTATTTGATCCGCACCATATTCCTGCCCCGCAGAAATCTGTTCTTCACTCATAATTCAACCTCCTGTCAAAACTTAATCAAATAATTATACCATAAATATTGCCATTTATTCAACTTCTTAAACCAAACCCTCTGTTTTTTCTTCCTGTACACGCCCCTCTGTCACACGAAATACCTTGTCCAGTGAGATACGGCTGTTAACAAAATCATCCAGTCCTGTACATGAGATCAGTGTCTGTATATCCTGAATACTTTCCAACAGCCATGACTGCCTTCCAGCATCTAATTCTGATAATACATCATCAAGAAGTAAGATTGGTTTTTCTCCTGTTACCTGCTCGATCAATCGGATCTCCGATAATTTTAACGACAGTGCTGCTGTTCTTTGCTGGCCCTGCGAACCAAACTTACGGATGTCGATCCCTCCGACCTTAAAACGAAGATCGTCCCTGTGTGGACCTGCTGTTGTTGTACCTGAGGATATATCTTTATTCCTTCTCGAATATAACTGCTCTCTGAATTCCTCCGCAGAAACATTTTTCTCATACTCTACTTTCATCTGCTCTTTTCCACCGGTAAGCTGACTATGAATTCTTGCCATCATCTCATCAAGAAATTGTACAAATTCTTCTCTTTTTTTTATGAGAAACTGTCCTGCTGTCAAAAGCTGTTCGTCCCATCCATCCAATGTTTCGATTAAGGCAGGATAGAGATTAATCTGTTTTAAAAGATTATTCCGCTCATTTAAAATCTTATTATAAGCAATCAATTGCTGCAGATATCCCTTGTCAATCTGACTTAATTCCATATCAAGAAACCGCCTTCTTCCAGCCGGACCTTCTTTTATGATTGATAAATCTTCCGGTGAAAAAAAGACGATGTGCATCATTCCAAGAAGTTCTCCTGAACGTCGTACCGGCACACCATCTACCGCAATCCCTTTATTCTTATTTTTCTTTAAATGAACATCTAAGCGATGGGATAACGAATCTTTCTGAAAAAAAAGACGAATATGTGCCTCGTCCTCTCCAAAACGAATCAATTCTTTATCTCTGCTTCCCCTGTGAGATCTGGAAGTTCCACTTACATAAATAGATTCTAAAAGATTCGTCTTCCCCTGTGCATTATCTCCAAAAAAAATATTTACTCCAGGAGAAAACTCCACTTTAACCGAATCAAAATTTCTGTAATTATTTAATTCAATCGATTCTACAAACATGGAGTCCTCCCATATATTTATTTTACTACTCGTACTTCGTCGCCTTCAAATTCAAAAACATCACCGTCATAAAGCTTTCTACCTCTTCTGGTTTCCACTTCACCATTAACGGTCACCTGGCCATCCTGAATCAGCATCTTTGCATCAATTCCTGATGATACGATACCAGCAGCCTTCATAGCCTGTCCCAGTTTAATAAATTCATCTCTTAATTTTAATTCCATATTCTTTCTTAAAATTCCTTTCTCATTGTGTCCGCCACTCGCGAACAAGTTCGTTAAAATTTATACATTACTGTTACTTACATTGATTGGTAAGATCAGATACAGATAAGAAGATGTCTCATCTCTTATAATACAAGGGGCAATAGAGTTCATCAAATATATTGTAACTTCTTCTTCATCAATTACTCGAAGAGCATCTACCAAAAACTTTGGATTAAATCCAATCACGATATCCTTACCTTCTTTACTAATTGAAATCTGATCTTTCATAGAACCAATCTGTGAAGAAATCATAAGATTCATCTGTTCATTTTCAATTTTAAGAATAATCGGCTTCTTATCTGATTCTTTTACAAATAAAGTGGAGCGGTCAAGACAACGCAATAATTCCATTTTATTGATTGTCAACTTTGTTTCGTAATCATTAGAAAGCATTTGTCCGATATTATAAAACTTACCTTCTAATAATCGTGAAACTACCTTTGTATCACCAAACTCAAATAAAATGTGCTTATCTGTTAAATATAAATTCACTGTATCTTTTGCTTCACCAGGAAGAATTTTACTAACTTCAGATAAAGTTTTACCTGGAACAATAACTTCCATTTTTGAATAAGATTCCTGAAGCTCAATATTACGAACAGAAATTCTATGTCCATCAAGGGAAGTTACGGTCAGTTTATTATTTTCAATACTTAAAAGTTCACCTGTCATCAATTTATTATTTTCATTATCCGATACTGAAAAAATTGTCTGTCTGATAACTTCTTTTAAGTCAAACTGAGAAAGAGTAATTTTATTTTCTTTTTCAATTTCTGGTAAATGAGAGAAATCATCTCCCTTTCTTCCCATAATACTACATTGAATCTGTTCACATTCAATATTTGTCTTTCCGGCTTCATCCGTTTCGATATAAACATCATTATCAGGAATCTTTTTGATGATCTCTGAAAAGATTTTTGCTTCAAGTGCAATCTTACCAGGTTCAAGAATTGTTCCCTGAATTACTGTTTCTATGCCAAGTTCTGTATCATTGGCAGTTAATTTAATGCAGTCATCAAATGCTTCAATAAGGATACATTGGAGAATTTCCATTGTTGTCTTATTGGACACAGCTTTCGATACGGTATTTACTCCGTATAAAAATTGATTCTTAGGGCATGTTATCTTCATAAATGTGTATAACTCCTTTCGGTGTGAAATATATATAAATATAATAAGTTATCCGCAGTAGTAGTAGTAGGGAGTGTTAGGGATGTGAATAAGTGGTAAGAGGCCGATAATACAAGGATTTTCGAAAAGGATAACTATGAGGATAAGTGTGTGAATAAAAAAATAGTTATCCACATAGAAAAAAGTCCGCAAAAGTTATCCACATCCATCCACAGGTAATTCACATCGAATCTGAATAGAATGTGGAAAAAAATAAAGGATAGTCTCCAGCGTTGTGAAGACACCTTTATTTTCTGTTTCTTCTATATAAATGCCTACGTTGGCGGGTTCAATTTTTTAATGATAATATCAAGGTTGCTTTTTAATGTTTCGTCGGTTTCGAGCATCTTATTGATTTTATCGTGTCCATGGATAACTGTAGTATGGTCACGATTTCCCATAATCTTTCCGATATTCTGGAGAGAATAATCGGTATATTTTCGGGAAAGGTACATACATATCTGACGAGGATTCGCAATTTCCTTATTTTTCTTCTTGGATATGATGTCAGATACAGAAATATTGTAATGTTCTGCGACAACGTCCATAATTAGCTGCGGTGTTACTTCTTTTTGACATTCGATGGTGTCTTTTAAAGCGTTTTCTGCTAATTCTAAGGTAACAGGCTTCTTTTCAAGATTTGCAAAAACAAAAATTTTATTTAAAGCGCCCTCCAATTCACGAATATTGGAATTGATGTTCGTAGCGACATACTGCATAACTTCCGGATCAATATCAAGACGTTCTAATTCGGCACGCTTTTTTAAGATGGCCATCTTTGTCTCATAATCAGGTGGCTGAATATCTGCGGTGATTCCCCATTCAAAACGAGATCGCAGACGTTCTTCTAAAGTAGCAATCTCTCTTGGATGTTTATCGGAAGAAATGACAATCTGTTTTTTTGCTTCGTGAAGCTCGTTGAATGTATGGAAAAATTCTTCCTGAGTACTTTCTTTTCCTATTATAAACTGTATATCATCGATCAACAGGACATCAATATTACGATATTTGTCGCGAAATTCCTTATTTTTATCATGTTTTAAGGAATCGATCAGCTCATTTGTAAACTTTTCGGAAGTGACGTATAAAACACGCAGATCCGGACGATTATTAATAATATGATGAGCGATGGAATGCATCAAATGTGTTTTTCCAAGACCGGCTCCTCCATATAAAAAGAGAGGATTGTATGCTCCGCCGGGTGATTCGGCTACAGCAACGGAAACGGCATGGGCCATCTTATTGGTAGGACCTACGACAAAGGTATCAAAAGTATATCTTGGATTTAAATTACCAATATATTCTGCAGGAACAGTAACTTTTGCTGGTTCAGGCTGCGATGCTGCAGAATTGGAGTCGGTAAAAAGAATTTTAAATTGCTTTCCAGTAACCTGTTCTATTGCCATAGAAAGGTAAATGTCATAGTATTTATGCTTTATAAATTCGATACCACGTGGTCCTCGTACCATAAAAAAAGTGATACTGTCATCCGAAATTGTCTGAATAGTTAGTGGTTGTATCCAAGTATTCACAGCAACTTCGGAAATTTCATGCTCTTTTACGAGAATATTTAGAATTTCTTGCCATTTTGACTCAATTAATTCCTTCATTGTTAACTCCATTCTGGTTTAATATGTTGAACTGTCTGAACAAAAAATAAGCAGAGTTCGAGACGGCTCGGCTTTTAGTATAAGTGTATAACAGAACCCACATTTTTTCAATATACGAATGTTGAAAAAATGTGGATAACTTATTGTGGATAACTGAGAAAAATGCTGTTTTTTTAAAGAAAAAAAAGAAAAGTAACAAAATGTGGATAACTAAAACGAATTTATACACATCGAAAATTGCAAGAGAAAAAAAGCTTTTGACGAATTTTCGGGATGGATATTGTGAATATTTTTAAAGTTATGCACAAGTTATGCACAAAATGTGGATAACTCGTGCATAACTTCTGATTTTGATGTGCAAAAAATTAAAAATCCGGATTTAATAAGAAAATACGCAGGAATTGCTTGACTTAGAGGACGTTTTTCAATATAATAGGAGTGATGTTTTTCAACAAGACAGGTATAATATTCGTTAAGGAGGTGGCTTTCGCATGAAGATGACATTTCAGCCAAAGAAAAGACAGAGATCTAAAGTTCATGGATTTAGAAAAAGAATGAGTACTGCTAACGGCAGAAAAGTATTAGCTAGAAGAAGAGCAAAAGGAAGAAATAAATTATCAGCTTAGGTCGCAGTGATGTGGCCTTTTCTTTTCTCATTTGATTGTTTGGAAAGTTGAGAAAGTTAAGTGAATGAATTTAAGTCTTTAAGAAAGAATTGGGAATTCCAGGCGGTATATCGTAACGGTAAGTCTAAGGCGAATCGTTGTTTCGTAATGATAATAAAGAAGAATGACGCATCTTCTAACCGTATAGGAATTTCTGTAAGTAAAAAAGTAGGAAACAGTATTGTCCGCCACAGAGTAACCAGAGTAATCAGAGAGGTTATGCGTCTTCACTGGAAAGAGATTAAGAGTGGCTATGACATTGTAATCGTGGCACGCCCGTCAGCGAAAGAGTCTGACTATGGGAAGTTTGAAAGTGCCATTTTTCATTTGTTGAATTTACATCATTTATTATTAGAAGACGATGATTTGGAATGAAAATTATTTTTATTAAAATAATAAGATTTTATCAGAAATATCTGTCGGCTCTTAAAGGAAGAGCGACCTGTATATATACACCGACCTGTTCGCAGTATGCGATTGAGGCGATTGAGAAGTATGGTGTATTAAAGGGGGGATTGTTAGCAGCGTGGCGGATCCTGCGTTGTAATCCTTTTTCGAAAGGCGGATATGATCCGGTTCCATAGTTAAGGAGGAAAAGTATGTTATTGACGCAGTCTACCACTCCGATTATCGGATGGATTGCTACCTTACTTGGGTATGTCATGGAATTCATTTTTTATTGTTTGAATTTCATTGGCATTCAGAACATTGGATTATGTATTATCATATTTACCATTATTGTTCGATTATTAATGCTGCCATTAACAATTAAGCAGCAGAAGTTTGCTAAGATCAGTCAGGTAATGCAGCCTGAGATCAATAAGATTCAGAGAAAGTACCGTAATAAAACGGATCAGGCTTCTATGATGAAGCAGAATGAAGAGATTCAGAAGGTTTACGAAAAATATGGCACGAATCCAACTGGTGGATGTCTCCAGTTAGTAATTCAGATGCCTATTTTCCTGGCGTTATATCAGGTTATCCGAAAGATTCCTGCATATATTCCTCAGGTAAAAGCTGTTTACATGCAGGTTGTAACTGCAATTGCCGGACAGGCAGGTGCAATTGATACGATTAATAAGATTGGTAAGGGATTAAAGTCTTCTTACGTTACAACACTTGCATCAGATGCGACAAAGAATCAGATTATCGATACACTGAATTATTTTAATGCGGATGCATGGCATCAGCTTGCCAAAGCGATTCCATCTGCATCAGATGTAATTAACAGTTCATCTACTCATATTATTGGAATGAACGACTTCTTTGCAGGAATTAATGTTTCTCAGGTACCGGGATTTCATCCGTCTATTTATTGGCTGATTCCGATACTGGCTGCATTATTCCAGTACTTATCAGCAAAGACAATGAAACAGCCTGAGCTGGATGGGAATAATCCGGCAGCAGGAATGACAAAGAGCATGACGGTCATGATGCCTCTTATGTCTTTATATTTCTGTTTAGTTACACCTGCAGGTCTTGGTCTTTACTGGGTAACAAGTGCATTATTCCAGTGCTTACAGCAGGTTATTATTAATAAATACATGGATAGTGTAGATATTAATATTCTCGTTGCTAAGAATAAAGAAAAGGCTGCAAAGAAGAAAGCAAAAGGACAGAAAACATTTATGGAGAAACTCATGGATACCTCTGCAAAGGCAGATTCTGCTAAAGAGGGAGTTGAGAATTCTTACGAAAGAAAAACAATTAAGCAGATTGCTTCCATTAATACAAAGAAGATCGCTGGTCCGGAGGGAACAGGGAAAGAAGACTTCGATAGTCTTAGTTCTGTAGATATCAGTAAGCTTGGAGATATTGGTAAAAAAGCATATATGGTATCTCAGTATGAGAAGGAACACGGAAATACCAGGGGAGGTAAGAAGTAGTGGAAGTTAGAGAATTTAAAGCTAAGACAGTAGACGAAGCGATTACAGCGGCTACACTTGAGCTTGGCATTAGCAGTGATCAGCTGGAGTATAAAGTAATAGACGAAGGAAGCAAGGGTTTCCTCGGTATCTTTAACACTAAACCGGCTGTGATTTCTGTGACAGTAAAGAAGTCTTTATTAGAAAGAACACAGGCATTTTGTGAAGAATTATTTGATGCCATGAAAGTGGAAACTACAGTAAATATTGACTTTAAAGAAGAAGATAATGTAATGAATATTGATTTATCCGGTTCTGATATGGGTATCCTTATCGGAAAGAGAGGACAGACACTTGATGCATTACAGTATTTGATCAGTCTTTATGTGAATCGTGAGAGCGATGCATATATCCGCGTTAAGCTTGATACAGAGAATTATCGCGAAAGAAGAAAAGTTACACTTGAAAAGTTAGCTAAAAAAATAGCATATACGGTAAAGAGGACGAAAAAACCTGTTGCTTTAGAGCCAATGAATCCTTATGAAAGGCGTGTGATTCATTCTGCACTTCAGAATGACAGATATGTCTGCACGAAGAGTGAAGGTGAGGAACCGTATAGAAAAGTTGTTATTATGTTAAAGAGAGACAGATAACATAAGTATGAGATTAGGGATGTTTAAAGATTCTTACGGGAATTTTTAAGCATCCTATTTTTGAATTTACAGAATGATTATTTTTGAAGCTCAGACAACACAGCAGATGGAGAGTGTTATGGGAATGATAAATGAATTTGATACGATTGCTGCGATTGCTACTGCAGTATCGAATGCAGGGATAGGAATTATAAGAATCAGTGGAAGCGAAGCCATGACGATTCTTTCGAATATTTTTGAACCATATAACAAAAAAGTGGATGTGCATCAGTTAGAGAATCATCGCATTTATTATGGAAATATTAAGGATGGACAGGAAGTGATCGATGAATGTATCGTCCTTATTATGAAGGGACCACACAGTTATACGAAGGAAGATGTAGTTGAGATTGATTGTCATGGCGGAGTCACTGTGGTATATAAAGTGCTGAATCTTGTACTAAAGAATGGTGCGAGAGCGGCAGAACCTGGAGAATTTACAAAGAGAGCATTTCTCAATGGACGAATTGATTTATCCCAGGCAGAAGCGGTTATGGATCTGATTGATTCTAAGAATGAGATGGCAAGAAAGAATTCCATGACACAGTTAAAGGGAGGATTATCCGACCGGATAAAGCAGTTAAGAGAAGAGATTATCTATCAGGTTGCGTTTATAGAATCTGCATTAGATGATCCGGAGCATTACAGTTTAGATGGTTTTCCTGAAAAACTTTTGGAATTAGATAGACAGTGGATCAAGACTGCAAGGGGCATGTTGGATTCTTATGATAACGGAAGAATCATAGCAGAAGGAATTCGAACCTGTATTATAGGTAAGCCGAATGCCGGAAAGTCCTCTTTTTTGAATGCATTATTAGGAGAAGAAAGAGCCATTGTTACGGATATTGCAGGAACAACAAGGGACACGTTAGAAGAGTCTGTTACGATTGATGGAATCACTCTTAATATCGTAGACACTGCGGGAATACGTGATACGGAAGATAAAGTAGAGAGTATTGGTGTTGAGAGAGCCAGAAAAGAAATGGAAAGTGCGGATTTAATTTTATTTTTGATGGATACTTCCGTACAGATTAGTGAAGAAGATATAGAAATACTTCAGAAGATACGTGATAAAAAGAAGATTATTTTATTGAATAAGTCAGATAAAGTTCAGGAAGAAGGTAGCTTTGATTCTTCTGTATTACAGGAGTATATTTCTGAAGAGACACCAGTGATCTCTATTTCTGCAAAATATGGAGATGGAATAGATAATTTCATAATGGAATTAAAAAATATGATGTTTCATGGTAGAATAGATGTGAACCAGGAAGTCTATATTACAAATGCAAGACATAAAGATGCGCTTGCAAAGACATATGAGAGTCTTGAATGTGTACAAAGAAGTATTGAGGCAGGAATGCCGGAAGATTTCTTCACGATTGATCTTATGAATGCATATGAAAAACTGGGATTGATCATTGGGGAGTCTGTAGAAGAAGATTTAGTAAATGAGATATTTTCCAAGTTCTGTACAGGAAAGTAACAGGTCATGCG
Source organism: Anaerobutyricum soehngenii (assembly GCF_009697165.1). Classification (NCBI taxonomy): domain Bacteria; kingdom Bacillati; phylum Bacillota; class Clostridia; order Lachnospirales; family Lachnospiraceae; genus Anaerobutyricum; species Anaerobutyricum soehngenii. The sequence goes on from NZ_VULP01000031.1 coordinate 15,486, forward strand.
CTGCATGACGTGCATCTCACTTCAAGAATGCGGAAGAAAAATGTAGAAGTATTCTTGAAGTGAAGCAGGTATTTTAGTGTAGAGAACTTATTTATGGAGGACTTAATGAAGACAGTAGAAGAATGCTATGATGTGATCGTAGTAGGAGCGGGTCATGCCGGATGCGAAGCGGCCCTTGCAGCGGCAAGACTTGGATGCGAGACGATCATTTTTACAGTTAGTATGAACAGTGTGGCGTTGATGCCCTGTAATCCGAATATCGGAGGAAGCTCCAAGGGACATCTTGTAAAAGAAATCGATGCGCTCGGCGGAGAGATGGGTAAAAATATTGATAAGACATATATCCAGTCGAAGATGTTGAATAAGTCTAAGGGACCGGCTGTTCATTCTTTAAGAGCACAGGCAGATAAAGATGCTTATTCCATGACAATGCGTTATACACTTCAGAATACAGATCACTTAACGCTACGCCAGGCAGAGGTTACGGAGCTGATCGTGGAAGATGGAAGTATTCGAGGAGTAAAAACATTTTCCGGAGCCGTTTACCATGCAAAGGCAGTTGTTCTGGCAACAGGAACCTATTTAAAAGCAAGATGTCTGTACGGCGAAGTTGTCAATTATACGGGGCCGAATGGTTTGCAGGCAGCGAACTATTTAAGCCAGTCCCTAAAAGATAATGGTGTTGAATTATACCGTTTTAAGACAGGAACTCCGGCAAGAATCGATAAGCGTTCGGTTAACTTTGATGTGATGGAAGAACAGTTTGGCGATGAAAAAATCGTGCCATTCAGTTTTACAAATAAGGAAGAAGATATTAAGAGAGAGCAGATTTCCTGTTGGTTAACGTATACGAACGAAGAAACTCATAAAATCATTCGAGATAATTTAGATCGTTCACCAATCTATGCGGGTGTTATTGAGGGAACCGGTCCGAGATATTGTCCGTCTATCGAGGATAAAGTTGTCCGTTTTGCTGATAGAAAGCGTCATCAGCTTTTCATTGAACCAGAAGGTGAATTTACAAATGAAATGTATGTTGGTGGTATGAGCAGTTCACTTCCGGAAGATGTTCAGTATGAGATGTATCGTACGGTAAAAGGTCTCGAAAACGTCAAGATCATCCGTAATGCGTATGCGATAGAGTATGACTGCATCAATCCGAATCAGTTAAAGTTATCACTGGAATTCAGAAATATTCAGGGACTTTTTAGCGGTGGACAGTTTAATGGAAGCTCAGGATATGAAGAAGCTGCCTGTCAGGGACTAATCGCCGGCATTAATGCAGCAAGAAAATGCACTGGAAAGGAACCGGTGATACTGGACCGTTCGCAGGCGTATATTGGTGTATTAATTGATGACCTTGTTACAAAGGAAAACCATGAACCATATCGTATGATGACTTCAAGAGCAGAGTATCGTCTTTTATTAAGACAGGATAATGCAGATATGCGTCTTACACCAATTGGACATGAGATTGGTCTGATCGATGATGAAAGATATGAGAAGTTCCTTTTAAAGAAAGATCAGATTGAAAAAGAAATTGAACGTTTAAAGCATGTAAATATCGGTGCGAACAAGACGGTACAGGAATTACTGGTAAGTTTGGGAAGTTCCCAGTTAAATAGTGGTTCTACATTAGAAGAACTGATAAAGCGTCCGGAACTTAATTATGAATCTTTAGCATCCATCGATCCGGAAAGAGAACCGTTAGATGATGATGTGATAGAGCAGATTAACATTAATATTAAATATGAAGGATATATTAAGAGACAGCTTCAGCAGGTAGAACAGTTTAAGAAAATGGAAAACAAACTAATTCCTGACACTATAAATTATGATGAAGTTCACAACTTGCGTAATGAAGCTGTTCAGAAGTTAAAGGCAGTACATCCACATTCTGTTGGACAGGCATCTCGAATTTCAGGAGTTTCTCCATCAGATATTTCTGTACTGATGATTTATATGGAGCAGATGAGACATAAGAAGTAGCAGCGTCTTACAGGCGGTGAGAAATAAGAGGAATATATGGAGTTTAAAGAAAAATTAAAAGCCCGGGCATTAAAGGAAGAAATCAGCCTTAGTCCAAAGCAGTTAGACCAGTTTGAACTGTTTTATAATATGTTGATCGAAACAAATAAGTCAATGAATTTAACTGCGATCACAGACGAAGATGAAGTGATTGAAAAGCATTTTATTGATAGTTTAAGCTGTAGAAGAGTCATGGATATGACCAAAGTAAAGACTTGTATTGATGTCGGAACCGGTGCAGGTTTTCCGGGAATTCCATTAAAAATTGTTTATCCGGAGATTCAGTTTGTATTAGTAGATTCTTTAAATAAGAGAGTCGGTTTTTTAAATGAAGTCAAAAAAGCACTTGGACTAGAAGGTTTAGAAGCACTTCATGGAAGAGCAGAAGATTTAGCAAGAGATAAAAGTCTGCGAGCTTCCTTTGATCTGTGTGTTTCAAGAGCAGTCGCTAATTTGAGTGTGTTAAGCGAATACTGTATTCCATTTGTCAGAACAAATGGATATTTTGTATCCTACAAAGGAAAAAAAGGATTAGATGAAATAACTAATGCACAAAACTGCATGAATGTGTTAGGATGTAAAATAGAAAATGTAGATGAATTTCATTTAGAAGAGGATGAAGCAGAACGTCTTTTAATTAAGATAAAGAAATGTAAGGGAACACCAAAGCTTTATCCAAGAAAGGCGGGAACGCCGACAAAGAATCCTCTGTAGATAATCGAGGTATTCTTGAACATGTCAGAAAGATAAGGCAGATTAGTATGGATATGAAAGAAAAGAATGATATTTTTATAGATAATACAAATTTGCAGGGAAGGATGTCCGTTTTTCACGATAAACTAAGAAAGCATCTTTCTAATGAGTATTTGTTTTTATCTGAGAAAAAAGATAATCTGGAAAATGAGATTCTTCAATTAAAAATGGAGAAAGAGCAAAAGGATAAGACATTGTTCCCTAATATTGGGAAGAAAGATGTCAGAAAGTATTTTTCTCCTTTAAATATAAGTGAAATTGATGAAGATCAGAAGGATGAAAAAGAAAAACAACTTCTTGCCAATATCAGCAGAATCAGCGAAGAAGCAGAGATGCTAGATGGAAGAATGTTAGAGATTAAAGACTTTTTACAGGATATAGAGACCATGCTAGATGACGATTCAAAAGATAGTCTTTCCGGTTTTTTATTAAAGAAAGAAAAGAATCGGATTACTGTAGAAGATTTTTATAAAAAGCATGAAACCCATCCGGAGCTACTGAAAAATTTAAAAGAGTTAGTAACATTTTTTCAGGACAGATATGATGAATTAGAAATTCTTCTTGAATTCGAAGATGAAGGAATACAGCTAGAAACAAGAGTTGTAGCGAATATATTAAGACAACTGACGATCAATATTGTATCAGCCGTAGAAGACTATGATATTTCCATGATACTTATAGAAGGTAAAGTCACTGAGGAGAAAATCATCCTTACCCTGAATTGTATGTGTGAAGATGGTCCGGTAGATACATTTAAGATATCCTATGATATAGACAGGGGATAAAGTTACCTGTTGCGATCAAACATAAAAGAGCAGCTGGGAAAAATCCAATAAGAATTCTGATAGGAAAGTTTTAATACGAAAGTTCTGATACGAAAGTATTGATAAGAGAGTATTGATACGAAAGTTTCTGACAGAATCAAGTACAGTAAGATTCCTAGAATATATAAAAGAAAGGGAGTAAATAATGAAAAACAAAATTATTGATATTCTATCTGAAAATATCGAACAGATGAGCAAAGAAGATATTGCGGCAGCTTTAGAGATTCCTAAAAAGACAGATATGGGTGACTTTGCATTCCCATGTTTCCGCTTAGCTAAAGCATTTCGTAAAGCGCCAAATATGATTGCTGAGGAGCTGACCGCTCAGATTAATGAAAAAGGTTATGATATTTTTGATAAAGTTGTAAATGTAGGTGCATATATCAATTTCTTCTTAGCAAAAGAAGCATTTGCAAAAGAAATTATGAAAACTGTGGACACTGCAGATTTTGGAGCTGGAACAGAAGGTGAAGGCAAGACCGTTTGTATCGATTATTCTTCTCCAAACGTAGCAAAGAACTTCCACGTAGGACATTTAAGAACAACAATCATCGGAAACTCTCTTTATAAGATTTATTCTAAATTAGGCTATCATGTAGAAAGAATCAACCATTTAGGAGACTGGGGAACACAGTTTGGTAAGCTGATCGTTGCTTATAAAAAGTGGGGAAGCAAAGAAGCTGTAGAGAAAAATGGAATTGATGAACTGATGAAGATTTATGTAAAGTTCCATCAGGAAGCAGAAAAAGATGATTCTTTAAATGACCAGGCAAGAGAATGGTTTGTTAAGATGGAGCAGGGAGATGAAGAGGCACTTGCTATCTGGCAGTGGTTTAAAGATATCAGTTTAGTAGAATACAAACGAATTTATAAATTACTTGGAATGGACTTTGACCATTTTACAGGAGAAAGTTTCTATCGTGATAAGACTCATGAAGTAGTAGAAAAACTTCAGGAGAAAGATTTACTTGTAGAAAGTGAAGGCGCACATATTGTATCATTAGATGAGTATGACATGGCTCCATGTCTGATCATGAAGAAGGACGGAAGCAGCATCTATGCTACCCGCGATTTAGCAGCATTATTATATCGTAAGAGAACATATAACTTTGATAAGTGTATTTATGTTACTGGATTAGAGCAGAAACTTCATTTTGCACAGGTATTTAAAGTAATCGAGTTATTAAGATACGATTGGTATCAGAATCTTGTACATGTTCCATACGGATTAGTTAGTATGGAAGGTGGAAAGCTCTCCACAAGAAATGGAAATGTTATTTATGCAGAGCAGATCTTGCATGAAGCCATCGAAAAGATTCATGAAATCATTAATGAAAAGAATCCTGACTTACCAAACAAAGAAGAAGTATCCAGACAGGTTGGAATCGGTGCAATTCTTTTCAATGATTTATATAACCAGAGAATCAAAGATGTAATCTTTAACTGGGATAAGATTCTTAACTTTGACGGAGAAACTGGTCCATATGTACAGTATACGTATGCAAGATGTGCCAGCGTATTCCGTAAAGTAGGAGCGGTTGAATTACCTGCAGAAGTTGATTATTCTGTATTAACAGACGATGCAACAATGAACCTGTTAAAAGACCTTACAAGATTCCCTCAGGTTATTAAAGAAGCAGCAGAAAAGTACGAACCATTTATGATTGCAAGATTTGTTGTATCTGTGGCACAGCACTTTAATAAGTTCTATCATGACTGCCAGATTAATGTAGAAGATGAAAATGTAAAGATGGCAAGATTAAAAGTAGTAGATGTAACGATGAGAGTCATCAAATCAGCATTAGACTTATTAGGAATAGAATGTCCAGAACAAATGTAATTAACTAGTTGATTCATTAGAGAAAACAGACGAAAATAAAAATAATAGACCATAACAAATGTAAAGATATCACTGCGTAGAAAATGCCTGTTCGGCATTTTTACTTGCTCTCACATTACATTTGTTATGGTCTATTATTTTTATTTTCTGCTTGTTGGCTCCAGAAGGAATGAATGCAATAGTCTTTGGGGAGGGATAAGGGGAAGAGGTCAGAAGTCTACTACTTACTCGGAAAATATTTCTGTCATAAAATTTTATTTATCTACTCTCACATTACATTTGTTATGGTCTATTATTTTTATTTTCTGTGTTTTGGCTCCAGAAGGAATGAATGCAATACGTCTTTTGGGGAGAGAAGGGGGAGAGGTCAGGAGTCTACTACTTACTCTCTCCGTTATGCTGAACCTTTTTTCAAGTTTCACTGATGATAAGATGATACTGCAAGCTATCACTATACAAGATAAATTTATCATTATATTGTCGCGATATATCGTTTGTCTCGATGTATGTCATGCGTTACATGATGCACATCTCGTAGCAAGAATACCGAGGTATTCTTGAATTAGAGTATACAATGAATCTAAAGGGGACTTCTCTAATTTTTTGGAAAATAACAATGCCCTCTCTCTTTACTGTTCGTTAAAGAAAGCATCTAAGCTTCTGACGATACATCTTCCGAGAAAGAAGGAACCTTTCTGACCTCTTCCCCTTATCCCTCCCAGATACTATTGCATTCATTCCTTCTGGAGCCAACACACAGAAAAAAGAAATACTACCATATCCCAGATGCGGCTTCGGAGTGTGTTTAAGATGCAGACAAGCATCTTAAACACAGCGACTACAGAGCAGATGGGATATGGTAGTATTTCTTTTTTCGTCTGTTCCCTAATGAATCAAATAGTAAAAATGTTTCACGTGAAACATAATATCTAGCGTGATATCTTATTTCATGTTATAATAATTCCGATAAGTTGCAAGATTTGAAGTTTGAAATTTAAAATTTGAATATGGGAGAATTTGATTTTAAATTTTGCAAGTTTATAGGTTTTATATGATGAAAATATGGAGGTTTGTTTATGAGCAGAGTGATTGCTATTGCAAATCAGAAAGGTGGAGTTGGAAAAACAACAACATCCATTAATCTTTCTGCATGTCTTGCGGAGAAGGGAAAGAAAGTCCTTTTAATTGATATGGACTCTCAGGGGAATACTACAAGCGGTTTTGGCTTTGAGAAAAATGAGTTAGATAAAACAGTTTACGAAGTTTTAAGAGAAGAAGTTAGTATTGAAGAAGCGATTATTCCTGTAGAGGAATGTTTTAAAAATTTATTTTTGATTCCGGCAAATAGAAATTTGGCAGGAGCGGAGATTGAATTAGTTACCAGAGAAAATATGCAATATATTTTAAAGAAACAATTAGAACCGATTAAAGATAATTATGATTTTATAATTATAGATTGTCCGCCGGCACTTGGCATGCTTACCGTAAATGCAATGACAGCTTCAGATTCTGTTTTGGTTCCGATTCAATGTGAATTTTACGCATTAGATGGTCTTTCTCAGTTAATCTATACGATTGAATTAATTCAGGATAGTTTAAATCCAGATTTGTATATTGAGGGTGTAGTATTTACTATGTATGATGCTCGAACAAATCTGTCTTTACAGGTTGTGGAAAATGTAAAGGATAATTTAAAACAGACAATTTATAAGACGATTATTCCAAGAAATGTTAGATTAGCAGAAGCTCCTAGTTATGGTTTACCAATTAATCTTTATGATAAGCGTTCTTCTGGTACGGAAGCTTACAGAATGTTAGCTGATGAAGTAATCGAAAACGCACAGTAAAATAGAGACGAGTAATTAAAATGTGTAACGTTTCACGAATTTTATAATATTGTTTCACAAGATAGAATACACAATGTTTCACGTGAAACATTTTCAAGTTTAGATGGGAGGAGCATATATTTTATGGCGGTTAGAAAAGGTTTGGGAAGAGGATTAGACCTTCTGATTCCAAAAGATGAAAGTATGCCTAAAAAATCGACAGGAAAAAATAAAGATACACAAGAAGCAGCGGAAAATCAGATTCTTACACTCAGTATTCATGATGTGGAGCCAAATAGAAATCAGCCAAGAAAGCAATTTGATGAAGATGCCATTGAAGAGTTAGCTGATTCTATAAAACAATATGGGGTTATTCAGCCGCTTATTGTACAGAAAAAAGATAAGTATTATGAAATCATTGCTGGTGAAAGAAGATGGAGAGCATGTAAGAAAGCCGGATTAAAAGAGGTTCCTGTAATCATAAAAAATTATGATGAAAAGGAAACATTAAAGATTTCATTGATTGAAAATCTTCAAAGAGAAGATTTGAATCCAATTGAGGAAGCAAAGGCATATGAACAGCTTTATAATACATATGGATTAAAACAGGATGAAATTGCTGCTAGTGTATCAAAGAGCAGAACAGCTATTACCAATATTATGAGACTGCTCAAACTGGATGAACGTGTTCAAAATATGGTAATTGAAAATCTTATCAGCAGTGGACATGGAAGAACTCTTTTATCTATTGATGATGGAGATGTGCAGTATCAATTAGCAGAAAAAATTCTTGATGAAAACTTAAGTGTTCGAGAAGCAGAAAAACTGGTTAAAACTGTAATGAATCAAAAAGAAAATAAAAAAGTAGATGAAGAGGAGTCATTGCAGGAAAAGAGTATGATTACTTTTTTTGAGAATAAAATGAAGGATATTCTTGGAAGTAAGGTTAGCATCAAAAACAAGAAAAATAATAAGGGAAAAATAGAAATTGAGTATTATTCTAAAGATGAATTGGAGCGAATTATAGATTTAATCCAAAGTATTAAAGAATGACACTGTTAACAGAAGATAATGGAGAAAAAGTATGAATAGTAGAATATTAAATTTCTTTAATGTGAAACTGGATGCATTTATTGTTTTTGTATCAGTTGTAGTTGTGATCATGTTTATAGCACTATTCTTTCTTCTTTTAGATTACTTAAAGATGAGAAAGCGATATGTGGAATTTATGACTGGAGAAAGCGGAAAGTCTTTGGAATATACAATTTATAAAAGATTCAGGGAGATTGATAAGCTAAAAGCTGGCCAGAAAGATAATGATGCTCAGATTGCTATTATTTATGATATGCTCAGAAGAAATTACAGCAAGGTCGGTATTTATAAATATGATGCATTTAATGTAGAAAATTCTCTTAGCGGAGGAAGTATCAGTTTTGCTCTTACACTGTTAAATAGTAGAGATAATGGATTTATCTTAAATGTAATACATAATAGAGCAGGATGTCATGTTTATTTAAAAGAAATTAAAGAAGCTGTATGTGAACAGGTATTAGCAGAAGAAGAAAAGATTTCTCTTGATATGGCATTAAAATATGACGAAAAAAAAGAAACAGATAAATAATATGATACCAGAATCAAGATACCTCTTGATTTCAACATCATAATATATAAACACAAAAGAAAAAGAGTTAAGATATGTTCAATTCACATATCTTAACTCTTTTAACTTGCTTTCTGAATTATATAAATATATAATGATGTCAGGGTCAAAAGGTCAAAACGCCGTTCGTGCTTGTACGATAAGGTGTTTGACTTTGGGACCCGCGGAACATGAGAAAGTAGCGATTTACGTAGTAAATCAGCGGATTTCGAATGTTTCAGAATTACGGGAGCTGCATTAGCTGCGGAGTAATTCGTGACATCAAGTTAGGGTCAAAATACCTTTTGACCCTAACATCATATAATGATGATACGGAATTATAAATATAAAAGGAGTGAGAGGGAGCGGCATATATGCGAGAATATTTAAAAGCAATTGGTTTTAGTGATTTGAACAGCAGAAAAAAGATAGACGAACTAATTAATGAAATAAAGAAGAATCCCAGTAGAAAAAACTGGTTTCAAATAGACGAAGAAGAAGCAATATTTATTTACGAAAAAGATTTTGCTGAAGCAGTAGGGATTGCAGTAATAGAAGTTATGGATAGAGATGGATATCGGGTAACAGATCATTTTTACCCATATGTCCGCGGTGCGAATTACCTGTATCATGAAGATTTAGAATTTGAACATTATACAGATAAAGAAGGGTATGCGGGCATTTGTGATGAGAATAATATTGGTATCCCACTAATATTTCATGTAAATAATCCAGTAGACTATTTAAAAATAGTTTATGGGAAGTTTCATGATAAGATAAATAGTATAACTTTATCCGGAATGTCAAAAAAGGGAATGATTATTTTACCAGTCGAAAAAGATGAATTTCAGGAACGGGAAGAACGAAAGGGAAATGAACTCCGTAATGAAATGATCGATGCTGCAAAAGCAGGAGATATTGAGGCAATGGAACAGCTGACACTAGAAGATATGGATACATATACCGCAGTCAGCAGCAGATCAAAAAAGGAAGATCTATTTACCATTGTAACATCGTATTTTATGCCTCATAGTGTAGAATGTGATAAATATTCTGTTCTTGGAAAAATCATCAATGTGATGGAAATGCAGAACAGCAGAACGAAAGAGATATTTTATTACTTATCAGTAGAGTGCAATTCCATTCAGATTGAATTCACTATAGCAAAAGAAGATTTGATGGGTGAACCTAAAGTAGGACGCAGATTTAAAGGGATTCTTTGGCTGCAGGGAGAAGTAGACTGCCTGTAGGCTTGACAAAAGAAAAAAAATAATTTAATATACTTTATGTATGTTAATGTGTCTTCGTAGCTCAGCTGGATAGAGCACTCGCCTCCTAAGGGGGGACCTGTACTGAGAACTTTTGAAAAGTACTCAGGTGTCGATGGCAATTCGGTACTGAGAATTTTGATTAGAAAAGCCAAGTGCTGCAGAGGACGCAAATAGCATTTTCGCCGAAAAAAATATCGGCTGAAAATAGAAAAAATCGGTCACCGATCCGGGTGATCAAAAAGGCTGGAAAACCTTGATTTTAAGCCAAAATCGTATGTCGGCATAGCTCAGCTGGATAGAGCATTCGCCTCCTAAGAAGGAGCCGCGGCTGAACCCTGAGGGAAAACAGAAAAAAGAACTTGGAGTTCGAATCTATTCTGGAAGAGACAAAATTAACAACGGAGCTTTCCCCATTTTGGCGGATGTTCTACTGTTACAATTTCATAATCTGATGATCTGCAGTTGATTAAAAATCAGCTGAAAATCATATATCGGTTACCGAACCAAAAGGCTGAAAACTTAGTGTTTAAGCCAAAAATCGGTACTTGTCTTCGTAGCTCAGCTGGATAGAGCACTCGCCTCCTAAGCGAGGGGTCAGAGGTTCAAATCCTCCCGGAGACGGTATATCAAGCGGAAAATGGTTAGCAAAATTAGCAAAACCATCTTCCGCTTTTTATTATTTTCGATGAAGAAAAAGCAAGTGAGAAATGAATTTCCAGCTAATTTGAAGTGATATTCGTTAGCTGGCAGCTAATCAAAATTGCTGTTTTGCAAACGGGAAAAAATGAACTTCCTGCTAACATCGGGGTTCGTTCCTGTTGAAACCTCAGATTGGGGATGTAAAACAGGGTAAAGCGGTGTAAAATCCTTCTATAAAAGGAACTTCTGCAAACTTCTATTAGCTGAAACAATAGAATGTTTCATTAGCTGTAGCTAATGGCAAACGGGATGCTCGTTTGGATCAGATTCAAATAAAAGAATCTAATCTGAACGGGCATTTTTTGTTTGGATTACAGGAAAAGGAGGAGTTTAATGGCAGGAAAAGAAGCAGCTACTCAGTTTGATGATGAACAGATAATTGAAATTGAGATTGAAAGGCTCAGATCTTTTAAAGATCATCCATTCAAGGTTGAAGATGATAAGGATATGCATCTTCTGAAAGACAGCATAAAAAAATATGGTGTTTTAAATCCGCTGATCGTAAGGCCGGTACCAGATGGTGTATACGAAATCATTTCTGGTCACAGAAGAAAATATGCAGCACAGCAGCTTGGATATCGGAAAGTGCCTGTGATTATTCGGGTAATGAACGATGAGGAAGCCATTATAAAAATGGTGGATTCTAATCTTCAAAGGGAACGGATCAGTTACAGCGAGAAAGCTTTTGCTTACAAAATGAAGAATGATGCTATGAAAAGGACTGCAGGAAGACCGCGTAGCCAAATCGACCACAATTTAAAAGGAAAGAGAACAGTGGAAATTATCGCAGAAGAAACAGGTGAAAGTCCAAAGCAGGTGCAAAGATATATTACTCTCACGAACCTGATTCCAGAGCTTTTACAGCAGTTAGATGATGAACTGATTTCCTTCAATCCGGCAGTTGAACTGGCAGCATTAAAGGAAAAGGAACAAAAACAGCTAATCGAAGCCATGGATTATGCTCAGTCAGTGCCCTCTCTTTCTCAGGCACAGCGAATAAAAAAATTGAGCAAAGATGGAAAGCTGACTTTAGAAAAGATGCAGGAAATTCTCAGTGAAATAAAAAAAGGAGAAATAACAAGAGTCACATTTACAAATGAACAGCTTCACAGATATTTTCCCAACAACTATACACCGGAAATGATGAAGCGTGAAATCGTAGCAATCTTAAAAATATGGATGGAACAATACTGGGACAAATAAGAAACGGAGGAATGAAGAATGTGTAAAGTAATCGCTGTTACAAATCAGAAAGGCGGGGTCGGAAAGACAACGACAACAGTAAACTTAGGGATCGGCCTGGCGAAAGAAGGGAAAAAGGTGCTTTTGATTGATGCGGATCCCCAGGGAAGCCTGACAGCCAGTCTTGGGTATGTGGAACCGGATGATCTTGGTACTACCCTGGCAACAATTATGCTGGCAGTTATTAATGAGGAAGAAATAAAACCGGAGGATGGAATTCTTCATCATGAGGAAAATGTGGATCTGTTACCGGCAAATATTGAATTGTCAGCCTTGGAAGTAACGCTGGGAAATGTGATGAGCCGGGAAATGATCATGAAAGATTATATCGAAATGATGAGAGAACGATACGATTATATCCTGATCGACTGTATGCCCAGCCTTGGCATGATGACGATCAATGCACTGGTTGCTTCGGATGCAGTTCTGATTCCGGTACAGGCAGCATATTTGCCGGTGAAAGGTCTCCAGCAGCTGATCAAAACCATTTCTATGGTAAAGAAAAGACTGAACAGGAAATTGCAGATTATGGGAATTCTGCTGACGATGGTAGATTTCCGAACAAATTACGCAAAAGATATTTCAACCATGCTCCACGTTACCTACGGTTCAAAGATCACGATTTTTGAAAATGTAATACCGTTATCGGTAAAGGCGGCAGAAACAAGTGCAGAGGGAATCAGTATTTATGCTCACTGTCCTAGGAGCAAAGTGTCCAATGCATATAAGAGTCTTACACAGGAGGTTTTAGAAAATGAAAAATAGAAGCGGCGAGAAAATCAAACTGACAAGTATTGATGAACTTCTGGGAGTTGTAAATGAAGAGTCTGCAATGGAGATTGAGATTGATAAAATAAAGTCCTTTGCAGGTCATCCATTTAAAGTAATTGATGATGAGAAAATGCAGAATCTCATAGAAAGCATCAGTGAATCAGGAGTTTTGACCCCGGTTCTGATCCGTCCGGATCAAAATGATGGATATGAAATGATCTCCGGCCATCGTCGGATGCATGCGGCACAGAAGGCGGGGTTAATAACAATACCGGCAATTGTCAGAGAAATGACGGATGATGAAGCTGTGATTGCCATGGTAGATGCCAATATCCAAAGAGAGGAGTTGCTTCCGAGTGAGAAGGCATTCGCTTATAAAATGAAAATGGAAGCAATGAGACATCAAGGTGAAAGGACTGATTTAACTTTGGGACAAAATGTCCCAAAGTTTAAAAGAACAACAGAAGCAATTGCTCAAGGAACCGGAGAAAGCTATAAACAGGTTCAAAGATACATCCGCTTGACAGAACTTATCCCAGATTTACTGGAATTGGTAGACAAGAAACGTCTGAACTTTACCATTGCTGTTGATATATCATATATTCCACCGGATGTACAGAAATGGATTTATGAATATATCTGTGACAATGGATTTATCAAACCGAACCAAATTGCAGCTTTAAGAAATTATCTTGGACAAGGACCGGTTACCCAGAGTCTGATGATCAGTATTCTGAATAGCCATATTCCGGTAAAGGCTCCGGCAAGAAAGGTAACTTTGAATGAAAAGAAGCTGACGAAATATTTTCCAAAGAATTATACATCGGAAGACGTGGAGAAAGTGATTGAATCATTATTGGAGAAATGGAAACAGGAACAGGAGGTAATGTGATGGATTTTAAATATATGTATGGAAAACAGGCGGATCAGTATTCTTTTATACATATTCCAAAGATGCTAGTTACTGAAAAAATATTTACGGGAATTACCATTCATGCAAAAGTTCTCTACGGTCTTCTTTTAGACCGTATGGGAATGGCGGTGAAGAATAAATGGGTCGATGAAAGAAACCGGATGTATGTTGTTTATCCGATTCAGGAAATCCAGAAAGACATGGGAGTAACCAGAAAAAAAGCAAGGGAATGTCTGACAGAGCTTGAAAATGCCGGACTTATAGAAAAGCATTTTAGAGGCATGGGGCTGCCAAGCATTTATTACGTAAAAGACTTTGCGGTAGCGTGAGTAAGAAATGTCCATTATGGAACTACTACCGCAGGAAAGGAGAAAATATGGATCAGAAATTGACATTTCGATACTTTTACGGGAATGAAGCTGATCAGTACAGCTTCTACCGGATACCAAAACTTTTATTCAAAAATGAATATTTTAAAAATCTGAGCAGTGATGCAAAGATATTATACGGTCTGATGCTGGATAGAATGTCTTTGTCCATCAAAAATCAGTGGTTTGATGAACAGAACCGGGCATACATCTATTTTTCCATTGAAGATATCATGGAACTGTTGAACTGTGGAAGGAATAAAGCTGTAAAATCGCTGCAGGAACTGGATGATGAGAATGGAATCGGTTTGATTGAAAAGCGCAGGCAGGGATTTGGAAAAGCTAACATCATATATGTAAAAAGCTTCATGGTCTATGAGGAACAGGCGGAACAATCAGCAGAGGAAGCACAGAAGTTTACAAAACAAACCAATGTTGATACTCTGGAAGATGCAGAAGTTTATAAAACAAACTCCATGAAGTCCCAAAAACAAACTTCAAGAAGTCCTGAAAATAAACTTCAAGAAGTTTGCAATTCAAACTCTAATTATAATAATACTAGCGATATTAAAGAGAGTAAGAATAAATCAGATCAAATCATATCCGATAGACAGAGATCAGATGTTGATATGATGAATACGGTATCCGCTTATCAGGATCTCATCAAGGAAAACATAGATTATGAGTCATTACTTATTGCGTATCAGTATGACGAAGCATTGATTCAGGGCATTTATGAGCTTATTTTGGAAACAGTTCTGTGCAGTAGCGAAAAGATCCTGATCGCAAGTAACTGGTATCCGGCAGAACTGGTACGCGGCAAGTTTTTAAAACTGAATTATTCCCACATCGAGTATGTTCTTGACTGTTTCAAGAAGAATACATCAAAGGTGAAAAATATCAAGAAATATATGCTGGCAGCATTATTCAATGCCCCGACAACGATCGATGGGTACTATAAGGCAGAAGTGAATCATGACATGCCGCAGTTTGCTGTCTGACTGAGAGGAGGAGAAAGATGTTTTGTTTAAAGCTCATTGGGAAAATATTATTGATTCCGGTCTGGTTTATTCTCATAATCGTGGGAATACTCGTTAAGCTGGTTGTGAATATGGTTTCAATTGCTAAATCATTTGTGGTGCTTGGACTGGTAGCTTTGGCAATAGGAACGATTATCTGTTACCAGGATTGGGCGCAGGTTGTATTTTTGTTCTGCCTGATCGTTTCAGCATTTCTGGTTTTGTATGTAAGTGTATTTATAGATGCTGCGATTGATCTGGCCCGGGAAAAATTAGTGAGAATATTGTTAGCATAGAGGAGGAGAAGAACCATGATTAAAGAAAATAATTATATCCAATTACCACCGCTTCGTAGAGATACGGATTTGAAAGTGGTTATGGCATTGTGGGAATATGTAAAGATGCCAGAAGAATCCAGGCAAAAGGTCTTAGCATTTTTAGATGAATCAGAAAAGTATAATCCAAGTGGGGAGCTTCCCCCACTTGATTATCTGCAATCACTTCCTGTTGAAGATATCAATGATTTTGATAAAGTTATGGGAAAGATTATTAATGACATTATTGTAGAAGCATGTGATCTGGCTTGTTGGGTATATGTCTGTAAGTTTATAGAAGGATTGTCATTGGAACAGATTGTGGAGCAGAATAGAAGCGCAGAACAGTTTATTGCTGCTCTATTCTCTATGTTTGATAAATACATAGATATTCCTGATAACGATAGTAATAATATCAGACCATCATGAGTAAATTGATGCAGAACTGGGAACAAATATGATATACTAATGTAGTTCCTTATTTTTTTACCTGTATACTTCGTTATACCTAAGTATTTTGCATTGGAATATACAATCTGATAAGTTTCCTTAATTATAAGTACAATAAGGGTATCATATCGGAAATGAGGTATAGAATACTTGCAAGCTGAGAACTATATTATTGCCAGGATTGAGCAGTTGTGTGAAAAAAAGAAATTTAGTAGGTACAGACTCGCTTAGAAATCTGGAATTGCCCAGTCATCTATTTCTACATTGCTAAACAGGAAGAGTGTTCCAACGATTCAGACGCTTGAGAAAATATGTGAGGGATTCGATATCACCCTTGCCCAGTTTTTTGCAGGTGATGAAGAAATTCCTGATTTAACAGCAGATCAGAAACAGCTGCTTTATGACTGGAATGCGATGGACGAACATCAAAAAGAGCTGGTAAAAGCGTATATACAGGGCATTATTAGAAAATAGGGACGTCTGTGCTGAGGGATGGCATAGTACGTCCTTATTTCAGCTTCGGGGGTTTTTATGAAAAGAAGTAATATTTTATGCTTTGTACTTATATTAGGGATTACTCTTTGTGGTTGTCAGACGCAGCCTGCAAAAACATCAACAACAAAACAACAGTTGGATCAGATGGATTATGAATCTGATGATGACTTTGAACTGTCTCTTCAATCATCAATCGGTAAAGAACAATGCTTTATTTGCGGAACACCGGCTGGTGGACTTTTGGAATATTATAGAAAATTCGATTCAATTGGGATTATCCATTGGGCCGATATGTCAGTCACTGACACCCGGATCCGAGAATATGATGATGATGGAAATGAAAAGATTGATTCTGGGCATATGAGCACAATGGTAAATTCTTTTGGAGAGGATTATGGTTCTATTATGACACACTCTCAACCGGATAGATGTATTGCGGAACCCAATATACACCTTGGAGAGAAAGATACGATAGACTGTGAAACTCTCAAAGATCAATTGTGTCAGGATTGTCTGGATAAGGTGTGTGAATTTTATGAAGATCAGGTAAACAGTGATAATGATGAATATCTGGAAAGCACAGGGTACTCACTAATTGATTTTACAACAGGAGAACTTTATACCCTATCTGATCCGTATCGGGGATATAGTATTCGGGATTATATGATCCGGTATGATTATAGAGAACAGGGAGACGGAGAAAAATATATAGATTTGCTGATCTTCTATGCTCCGATCCGGGGAGAGGAAGGTTAAGAAAAGAGGAAACTATGCAGACAAGGCAGGAGGCAATACAATATTGCCATTCATTTCAAGATGTATATGAAGATTATCCTTTTCATGATGATAACTGGTGTGTTATGCGTCATAAGGGAAATAAGAAAACATTTGCGCTTATTTATGATAAAGATGGTTATGTATGGATAAATGTAAAATGTGATCCGGAATGGAGAGAGTTCTGGAGAAATGCTTTTGAATCTGTGATCCCAGCTTATCATATGAACAAGACACACTGGAATTCTATTATCTTGGATGGCTCTGTTCCTGATAAAGATATCTGGCGGATGATCGGGGAAAGTTATGATCTGACGAAAGGAAAGAAAAAATGAGGATATTAGTAGATGCGGATTCCTGTCCTGTGGTGTCAATCGTAGAAAAAACAGCAAAGAAATATGAAATCCCTGTTGTTCTTTTATGTGATACAAACCATGTTTTATATTCAGATTACAGTGAAGTAATCACAGTGGGAGCCGGTGCTGATGCAGTAGATTTTAAACTGGTCAGTCTGTGCCAGAAAGGAGACATTGTTGTAACGCAGGATTATGGTGTCGCGGCAATGATTCTGGGTAAAGGTGCATATGGTATCCATCAGAGCGGTAAATGGTATACAGATGAAAATATAGATCAGATGCTGATGGAACGACATTTGACGAAGAAAGCCAGAAACTCAAAGAAAAAACATCATTTGAAAGGTCCGGCAAAGCGGACAGAGGCAGACGATAAAAGGTTTGAAGTGTCTTTGAATAAATTGATCGAGATGTATATTAAGGATAGGTAGTACAAAAATCAGGACGTAGGTTTTCGAGACTGTGAGAAAAAGTCTGTAAATAAGATTCTTCTATGATATGCAAGGGTGGCAAGCCTGAAAATCAGGCTTCTCACCCTTGTTTTATATATAACAGTTGTTGAATGGCATGTCAAGAGCAGGCGGTTTTCCGCCCGTCTTATTCGCCTGTTTATTCGTTACTCTGGGAGGCGTCCTTCGTACATAATACTCAGTTCACCATACACCTGTGCCCAGTTGCGGATCGTACTGGTCCATTTCTTCGTAGCTTCAAATGTGGCAAGATACAGTGCCTTTAATAGAGCTGTATCGCTTGGAAATACGCTTCTCTGGCGATTCAGTTTCCGGTAGGTAGAATTCAGGGATTCAATAGCATTTGTAGTATAAATCACCGTTCTGACCGTCGTTGAAAATTTAAAGATCGGCGAGATTGCGTCCCAGTTATCCTTCCAGCGCTTCATGGAATTCGGATATTTCGGTGTCCATTTTTCTGTTACACGCTCTAAGGCTGCCAGAGCTTTCTTTTCATCTGTGGCCTGATAAATGGTTTTCAGATCCGTAGCGAAGGCTTTTCTGTCTTTATCCGGGACATATTTCAACGTGTTTCTTACCTGGTGTACAATACAGCGCTGGTATTCCGTCTTTGGAAAAGCTGCTGTAATCGCTTCTTTGATTCCGGTTAAACCATCGGCACAGATGATTAATACATCTTTGACACCACGATTTTTCAGTTCATTCATAACGGAAAGCCAGTATTTTGCGCTTTCGTTATCGCCAACACTGATGGTTAAAACTTCTTTTTTTCCTCCGCTTCTTTCCAGATACGCCATTTCCTGTCCTCCCGTCCGTGGTTGTATGCCATTCTTACTTCCTCCAATCAGAATTGATTGAGAGGGCAGAGAAAAGCCCCCTCATCTTCCCAAAGGAAAAAACAAGGGGGCTGAACGCCTTAAATTTTAATTTTCTATTATCTTTCTTAGTTTTATTAGGATTCTGGCTTTGCGTTTGTTTACAACGCTCTGGGTTATGCCCAACCTCGCCCCGACTTCACGCTCGGAAAGTCCGTCAAAAAAGATTGCCTGTATCAGCTCCTGTTCACTATCCGACAGCAAAGGCAGGGCGGCTTTCAGCCTGTCCACCATGACCGCATTGACAACGGTTTCTGCAATGTCCACCGCTTCATCAGTGATAAAGTCCAGAGGATTCCCCTCGCTGTCCGTAAATCCGTCGAGAGATAGCAGTCTATTCTTTGTATCTAATTTTTGCAGATAACGCCACCGTTCCTTGTCACGGTAGAAGTCTGTGTATTGCTCCCTCACGACTTCAAGCAGACAGCCTTGAATGGGGATAAACAGCTTGTCCATATAGGTCTGGTCGGATTCCCTGCAACGGCAGAACTCCGTGTAGGATAATTCCACATAGCCGCCACTTTCTCTGATATATACCTTTCTTGGTGCATATTTCACCATAAATACCTCCCATCTGAATTTTTGAAATGTAAAAAATCCAGATGGAGAGGCGGAGAACGACACCGCATATCAGAAACAGCCCTACGGCACTTTCCAACAAAAATCGACAAAAGAAAAACCGCAAAGGCTCTGTGACCTTTACGGTTATAGGAAATAGTAATTCTATTGTATGGAGATTGTACTTCTACTTTCAAGGTGAGAAGTACCGTTGCACTGGCAGAAATTTTTTTAACTGGTTTCCTGCCGTTCTCTGATATGCTATGTATTGATAAATTTTGCTTCGTATGAGCAGATAGATAACTGCCCGAAAAAAGGACATAAAAAAATCCCTCCAAATTTAAAAACAAATTCAGAGGGTAATTTAGGGTATAACAAAATAACCCACCCGAATATCGTTTTTTTTATTTGGTGAGTTTGTTCTTTCAAATACGAAACAAATGCTCATGTACGGTAAAGTATCACAAGAAAATTATGTCGAATTGACAGCCGCCTCCGCTATACCGAATAAGGAAATAAAGAGTCCTCAAATTTTGCGCTACTAAATGAAGACGAGCGGAAGTAATCTCCCGCTCGTCAGTAAACTTAACTATGCCATATCAATCCCGCTTCTTTCCCGCCACCGGCACTAAGAACAGCGCGGGCAACAGCAGGAAAGCGGTACAGACCAGCCCCCAGGGTATGGACACCTGCTGGGCTACCAGCCCCACAATAGGCCCGCCGATGATCTGCCCGAAAGAGTCCAGCTGTCCGCTGGTGGAAAAGACTGTGGCGCGCATTTTCTCATCCACATGGTCGTTCATCCAGGCGGCCAGCACAGGCTCCTTGATGGTGCGCATAAGCCCCGCCAGCAGGAACACCAACAACATGAACCAAAAGCTCCGCCCCACCGCGAAGAGAACCAGGCACAGGATATACCCGGCGCTGGTGGACATGACCACACTGGTTCGGCTGACAGTCCCTTTTTTCTCCATGCGGGCGATGAGCAACTGAGAAGCCAGAATACCTAAGCCGTTGCCGATAAGACTGATAACACCGAACCAAGTGACGCTGTTCAGCGGCCCGATAACGGGTATTACCGTGTCATCCAGAAAATGAGCGGTGGAGAGCCGGTCAAAGCCTTCACTGGCAAGTCCCCCGCATAGTGTGATTGCTAAGAGCGCCAGCAACACAGGTGCGCCTTTCACAAAGCCCAGGTTGAGCTTGAACAGGCAGACAAAGTCTTTAAGCAAGCCCTGCCGTTCCTCAATAGCAGGGGAGAAGTTGGTTTCTGGCATGATGCGAACCATCACCAGCCCCAACAACAAGCACAAACTGCCCCCCAAGATGACAGGCATTTGCAGGTTTATGTTTCCCAGCAGTGTGCCCAGCACCACGCCCAGAACGCCGCCGATTTGCCCCATTTGACTGCCCCGCAGGAACACCTTGTCTATGGGTTTGTCCTCTTCCTCCGAGGCAATCCACGCCTCCAGAGCGCCGGTGATGAAGGTATCACCGCAACCCCAGACAACCTGGGCCAGCAGAACCGGCGCGAACCACGGTAGCGCACCCTCCATCAGAAAGCCCAGGCCGTAGAGGAACATTCCAATCAGCACCGAGCGCCGACGGCTATACAAATCCGCCACCACACCGGTGGGTATCTCGAACAGAAAGCAGGAGGTCTCCAGAACCGTCCCTACCAGGACAAGCTGGAAAGCATCCAGCTGCACCACCTCCAGGTGGTACACGATGGAAAGCACTGTGGACATAGAAACCGCCAGGGAACAGACAAATCGGAACAGCAGGTAGACAGAATATGCCTTTGAATTTTTAGCAAACATGAAGTTACATTCTCCTTTCAAATCTCATTTTATATGACTTTTGCAAGCTGTTAAGCTAACTTGTGGAACATATGCCGAACCTTATCTATACGGCTATTCGGGCGGCGGGGTTGGCAAATAAATTTACCAATAGCTGGCTGGTATCCTTTTAACTCTGTCAAGCAGACTCCCTGCCCATTTGTGAAATAAGTTAAATCGTTCCTGTATTCTTGAATACATCTAGCAGGGATTTCTCCTTTCAGAATGACCTCGTCATTCTTTATCTGAGTACTTACAATATCTGCACAATACCTTGGAGCATCATGATACGCCCGTGAGAGATATTCCTGCGGTGCATAAATTTCAAAGTGGAGATATGGCTCTAATAGTTCTGTCCCTGCTTTTTTTAAAGCCTGCTCCAATACGATAGGGGAAAGCAGCCGAAAGTCTGCGGGGGTACTTACAGGACTATAATACAATCCATATTCAAAACAGATTTTACAGTCTGTCACTTTCCATCCATACAGCCCCTGCTCGCAGCCATAAAGAACCCCCTCCATAACCGCATTTTGGAACGATTGATTTAAATATCCAAGTGAAACTCTGCTTTCATACTGCACTCCGCTTCCAATAGGGAGCGGCTCTATGGACAACCCGACAGAAGCCCAGAAAGGATTTGGCGGGACTTCTATGTGGATGGTATATTCTGCTTTTCTAAGCGGTCTTTCCATATATATAACAGTAGGCTCTTTTATTTCTGCCTCCACATGATATTTTTCCTCAAGGATGGCACAAATGACTTCCATCTGCACATTCCCCAAAAAAGAAAGTATAATCTCATGCGTTGTAGTATCCACATAATATTTTAAAAGAGGGTCGCCATCTGAAATTTCTGTAAGTGCCCCAAGCAATATTTCCCGCTGTTCAGGTTTCTTTACTGCAATCGTTGTTTGGAGCATAGGGAGAGGATTTTCAATAAATTTTCTCTGCGGCAACAGCATTTCGTTCCCCAAAATACTGTTTAGCTGCAAAACATCATTTGGTAAAATTACAATATCACCAGAGCAGGCTGTATCGGATGGATATAATTCACCGTTTGTCGGAACACACATCTCTGTGATTTTTATTTTCTCTTTTTCAGATATTCTAATAACATCCCTCAAATGCAATGTTCCGCTATATATACGCACATAAACAAAACGCCGCCTTTTCTCTGAATATTCAATCTTAAAAACCTGCCCGCATAATTCAGATTGACCTTCAGGCGTTGATGAATAAAATTTACTGGCAATCACTTCTATAAGCTGCCGAATCCCCAGATTGTTTTTAGCGCTTCCGTGATAAACGGGAAATAACGTTCCGTTTTGGAATCTCCTGTTTTCTTCCTGTTCCAGTTCTGACATTTTAAACGGTTTCCCTGACATATATTTCTCTAATAGTTCATCGTTTCCCATAATTACCGCATCCCACTGTTCCATATCGTCATTGTCCGTTACATTTATATGGGGATGCTGCCCAACCTTTTGCTTCACTATAATTTCCGAAGAAAGCTTTGCTTTCATTTCTTGATATACCATTGGCAAATCAATCCCCTCTTGGTCAATTTTATTGATGAAAAAAATTGTCGGAATCTTCATTGTCTGTAGTGCATGAAACAGTATACGGGTCTGTGCCTGTATGCCATCCTTTGCAGAAACTAATAATACTGCTCCGTCTAATACGGATAAAGAACGGTATACTTCCGCCAAAAAATCCATATGGCCTGGCGTATCTATAATGTTGACTTTTACATCCTCCCACTGAAAAGATGTCACTGCTGTCTGGATAGTGATTCCCCTTTGACGCTCCAAATTCATTGTATCTGTCCTTGTTGTGCCTTTATCTACGCTCCCTGGTTCTGCAATTGCACCACTGGTATACAATAAACTCTCCGTTAATGTTGTCTTTCCTGCGTCAACGTGAGCCAGAATGCCTAAGTTAATTATTTTCATGTGATTTTCCTCCTATCAACACCCAAAAAAGGGCATAAAAATACCCAGTGATAAATACTCCTATC
>NZ_VULP01000032.1:0-37780 GCF_009697165.1 Anaerobutyricum soehngenii
TATCAAAACGCAAGTCGTCTGCGATTATGCCATAGGTCCCACGCTTGTTCGTAAAAATATGGCAGCGATTCCATGCAATGCATGAATCCCTGCCATAGGGTAGGGCTGTTTTTGGTGCGACAGCCCCTTCTTAATACAGAAAACTCTGCTGCTTAAATAGCTTTTTCACCACACAGGAATTAATTTAGTGTGCTGACACCTCGTCCAAGTCCTGTAATTCCGGTACGAACCATCTCCAGAACCTCAAAATCTGCCATAAGATTTAAAAATGCATCCAGCTTATTCTGATTACCAGTCAGTTCGATCATAAGTGAGTTCGCTGCCACATCCACAACCTTTGCGCGGAAGATATCTGCGATAGCGATAATCTCCTGCTTCTCTTTCTTATCCGCCATCACTTTTACAAGTACTAGTTCGCGGCATACGGAATGATTATTCTCAAGCTCTACAATCTTACGTACCTCTACCAGTTTTGCAATCTGATTACGAATCTGTTCAAGAATCTGATTGTCCCCACTTACAGCTACTGTAATACGAGTGTACTTTGGATCATTCGTGATACCGGCTGTAATGCTGTCAATATTATAACCGCGTCGGCTGAAAAGAGCCGCCACTCTCGCTAATACACCTGGATTATTATCTACTAAAAGAGATAAAACGATCTGTCTCATATATTCTTCCTCCACACTAGTATGTAGAGATACCTTCCGTCTTCTCCGGATAGTATCCATCTATAAATCTGTCGTTACCGACTCCATAGGAATCATTAATTCCCGGGTCTTCTCCAATACCAAAAACAAAGTACTGTAATGCTTTTTTATTGGCTTCATAATCTACCTGCATTACCCATGCGCCGTTGCCGCTCAGGCGGCCTTCTGTATAAGATCCTTCATATGGGATACGAAGCTGATCTACCTCTGTTGCTCCCATCGTGATAACAGAAGTTAACAAGCTTCTTATCTGCTTTTCTGTAAGGTCTGTTGTCACATGCTTAAGCGCCTTCATACAGATATTGGTAAGTGTCATGACATCTTCGCCTTTTAATTCGTTAAATACAGAAATAAGAATCTTACGCTGACGATCCGTACGTCCAAACTCACCGGTAACATCCTGACGAATTCGACAATATGCTAATGCCTGATATGGTGTGAGCATATTCTCTCCTGCTTTTACATTCTTCTCTCCATGTTTAGAATTCACATAGGCTGTTTTTAAGAAATAAGCTTCTGCTTCTGTCAATTCCATCGGTACGCCACCAATCAGATCAACTACATCACGAAATGCTTCCATATCTACTTCAACATATCCGTCAAGCTTGATTCCAAAGTTCTCTGCAATCGTCTCATATTCAAGCTGTACACCTCCATAAGAATAGGCTGCATTAAACTTATGATAACCATAACCAGGAATATCAATATACATATCTCTCATAAGAGAAGTAAGCTTTAACTTTCCATTCTTCAAATCGATCGTGGCAATCATTGTAGAATCAGAACGTCCCGCTTCTGTCTCATCTGCTCTTTTATCACATCCGATCAAAAGAATATTAACTACATCCTGGTCATACTCAAGATCTGCATCTACAACATCTACATTCTTTAACGCTGTTTTCGTATCTGTTGTAATTGTATTCGTAGCCGCTTTATAGTAAGCAGCTACCGCTCCACCTGCGGCAGATGCCACAAATGCTACTGTGAGAAGAAAACACATGAAAATCTGTGCAACGATTCTTCCCTTTCTTCCACGTTTGCGAGCTTTTTTTTCTTTTTTTACTTTCTTCGCTTCTTCTTTGTCTATGTTCATATCTTTATTTGTGTCTTCCAAACTTTAAAACCTCCTGTACAAAACTCTTTTTATACATTATACTAATTTTTCCTCTATTGCAAGTTAAAATTTCTTAAAGTTCATTTTCATTTCCAGTACCATGGATTCAACGATATTTTAAGAATCCATTTCTTTGGAAGCTTTTTATAACTTTTTCCAAGGCGATACCCAATATATTTTGCTCCATTTTGCATAATAATCTTTGGAATATAATGGAACTGGCCTTTTTTAATAAAATGTAGCAGCGTCATCTTTACAAGACGAATTCCTTCTGATTCAGACTTCACTTTTGTAAAAAGTCCACCTGCATCTACCTGGGATACAGCCAGGTCAAAGTTTCTCTTTAACTGTTCTTTTGCTGTATAATTATGCCAGTGCCATACTTTCGCATCTGCCACATAAGCAATCTTCTTTCCTTCTTCAATTAGATGGGAGGCAAAAATCATATCTTCATTAAATATTGTGTGCAGAGGGAATCCTCCTAATGCATCATATTCTGATTTACGATAAGCAGCACAGACATTCGAACAGAAAAAAGTTTTAATTCCAAGTTCCGGCAAATCTTTTTTACTCTTAATCCTGCTTTCCTTTGGATAATTAAAAATTCTTGTATATGCCTCAATTGGATTATCTTTTTTATCTGCCATCTGTCTCCCGTAAGCAGCGCAGACTTCTTCATCCTCAAATGGCTTGAGCAGATTTTCAATAAGATACTCATCTGCTGGAATCGCATCCTGCGTTAAAAGAATCATAATCTCCCCGTCACACATTCTTGCCGCCTGGTTTCTTGTTCCGCCATGATCAAACTCTGGTTTTGTTATGTGGACAATTTCTCCCTGTTTTAATGTTGAAAACACTTTACTGTGAAAAAATTCTTCTTCTGTATTAATTAACAGAATCCGCTGAGGCTGTATTGTCTGCCTTTTTAACATACGAAGACATCGTTCCAGTTTTTCATCCGGATGATATGTTGGAATAATTACATCGATCTTTTTGGTCTTGTTCATTCGCACCTCCATCAACTTCATACTCATTTTAGATTAGCGCAGGTATCATCAGCGCACGAGTATCTTGATATAGTAACATTTTACTCTGACAGAAGCTTTTTGGCAAGACGTACTGCATCTGCGGCATCTTTAGAATATCCGTCTGCTCCTATTTCATCTGCAAAACTCTGTGTCGTTACTGCTCCACCAATCATTACTTTTACATTAAGATTTTCTTTTTGTTTTAATGCGATCGTATCCTTCATGCGCATCATTGTTGTTGTCATCAAAGCAGATAACACGATAATCGATGCATTATGCTCTTTTGCTGCCGCAATAATCTTATCTGCCGGTACATCTTTCCCAAGATCAATTACTTCATAGCCATAATTACGAAGCATTAACGCAACAAGATTCTTTCCGATATCATGAATATCACCTTCTACCGTCGCAATAATAATTGTCGGCATCTTTTCATTTGTTCCGCCCTCTTTAAGAAGCGGCTCTAAGTATTCCACTGCCTGTTCCATCGTGTTTGCACTCGAAATCAACTGTGGCAGAAAATAAATCTGTTTATCAAACAAAGTTCCAACTTCATTAATTGCCGGTATCAAAAGTCCGTCAAGAATCTCTCCTGGTTTTGTTCCCTGAGAAAGTTCTTCTTTTACAAAATCGACAATGCCGTCTTTATTTCCTTTTAATACGGCTTCAAATACAGGATTTTTCTTTTTGTCTGCCTCTTTAGCAGTACTTTTGTTATCTGTCTGCTCTGTTTTTTTTATGCCATTGTTTCCTGCGCTTTGTGCCGCTTTTGCCATTGCTGCTTCTTTTAATGGAGCCATACGCTGAATCTGTTCAATATAGGCAATATCAGCGCCTTCTTTATTACGCAGAAGATCAGAAGCAAAAGAAATTCCCATCAAAAGCTGATTCGATGGATTAGCAATCGCCATAGTAAGTCCACTTGCAATTGCCATTGCTGCAAATGCACTGTTTACATATGGTCTTTCCGGAAGTCCAAAAGAAATATTAGAAAGACCCATTGTCGTACATAGCTTTAAACCTTCTTTACAGTAACGAATGGTTTCTAATGTCTCTATTGCCGCATTTTTATTTGCACCAACTGTTGCCACTAAACCATCTACGATAATCTGATTTTTTGAAATGCCCAGTGCCTTTGCTCTTTTCAATATCTCATTAATAATTGCTTTCTTTTCTTCAAGACTCTTTGGAAGTCCCTTGTCTGAAAGAGGAAGAAGAATAAACATTGCTCCATATTTTTTTGCTAATGGAAGAAGTTTTTCAATCTTTTCTTTTTCAAGAGAAATAGAATTAATGAGAGCACGTCCCGGATACGCACGAAGTGCCGCTTCCATGACTTCTACATAGCTTGTATCAATACAAAGGGGAAGGCTGGAAACCATTGTCACTTTAGAAATCGCTTTTAACATCATTTCTTTCTCATCAATACCATTTGTTCCCATATTGATATCAAGAATATGTGCCCCCATTTCTTCCTGCTGCTCTGCCATTTCCTCTACAAGATTCATTTTACCTGCACAGAGTTCTTCCTGTAATTTCTTCTTTCCGGTTGGATTAATTCTTTCTCCGATCACAAGGAACTTTCCGTCTAATGCAATTTCCTGACTCTTTCTTTCCGAGGCAAGCATGACAGGATGTTCATTATGCGGAGCTTTCGTTGTAAGTCCGGCTACCTTCTGTGAAAGCATTCTGATATGTTCTGGTGTTGTTCCGCAGCATCCGCCAATTAATCCAGCACCTGCTTCAATAAACTCCGGTCCCCAGGATGCAAATTCTTCCGGAAGCATCGGATATACTGTAACTCCATCCTGCAGAACAGGAAGACCGGCATTCGGCTTTGCAAGAAGTGGTACTTCCGCATATTCTTTCATTTTACGAATAACCGGAATCATTTCTTTTGGACCGGTAGAACAATTCACTCCAATAACATCTGCACCAATACTCTGTAAAACAACAACTGCTGTTACCGGATCGGTACCATATAATGTCCTTCCGTCCTCCTGAAATGTAAGAGATGCAATTACCGGCAAGTCGCAAACTTCTTTAATTGCAATTACTGCTGCCCTTGTTTCCGCAAGACTCATCATCGTCTCCACAACAAAAAGATCTACCCCAGCCTCTACCAGATATCTTGCCTGTTCTTTATAAATATCGATCAGTGTTTCAAGCTTCATCGGTCCTACAGGCTCTAATGCGATACCGGTCATCGTCATATCACCTGCCACAAGAGCTTTATTCCCTGCCGCTTTTTTACTTAATGCAACCAGACGTTTATTTATTTCTTCAGCGCGTTCTGAAAGACCATATTCTTCCAACTTAATGCGGTTTCCCGAAAAAGTCGGCGCATATAAAATATTCGTTCCTGCCTCTACAAATGCCTTCTGCAAAGCAATTAACTTATCTTCATTTTCCAAAATCCATTCTTCCGGACACACACCTGGTTTCATTCCTGCTTTTTGAAGATTTGAGCCTGTCGCTCCATCCAGAATAACTGGCTTTTGCTGTATCATTTTGTAAAATTCGTTTATCTTCATTTTTATTCTTTCCTTTGCTATTTGCTTCTTTTCTCATTTTATCTGAAAACTCTGAAACCACCCCTTGTCCGAAATCAATCCATTGATTCCAGATCCTTATACATATTCCAATATAGACTTCACTAATGAAACTCTGTTAAATGGTGTCATAAAGTAAAATCCAGCACCTACCTCTTTTCCCATTTCAATGATTTTCTTTGAAATTTCAACAGCAGCTTCCTCATATTCTTCTCTTGATGCATTTTCTTTATATTTTTCTACCACACGATCCGGCACATAAATTCCCGGCATCTCATTTTTAATAAATAATGCGTTTCTTCTGCTGACAAGAGGCATAATCCCTATTAAAATCTTCGCTCCTGTTCTTTCTTTTAAGAATGCAAGGCGTTTTATACCCTCCTCGTCATAAACCGGCTGCGTAAGAAAATAACTACATCCTGCTTCTATTTTTTTTATCATTCTTCCTGCAATATTTTCCGGACTTGCTCCATTTTGATTTAAAGCCCCGCCATAAAAAATCATATCATCTGCAAATATTTCCTGGTTCATACTCTGTGCAAACTTCATTAAACGGATAGAATTAAAATCAAAGACACTTTTAGTAAATTCCCGGTCTTCTCTTGCCACTGGATCACCAGTAACAAACAGATAATTACGAATTTCATTTACATAACTTCCAAGTAATCCACTTCGAATCGCAATACGATTTTTATCACGACAGGCAAGATGCGGCATCACATCCATTCCTGTCTGCATTTTTATTTTTGCTGCCATCAAAGAAGCATCTGCTCTTGAACGAGCCAGCGGCGAATCCGCAATTGTAATAATATCTGCCTTCGTAGAAAGAAGTGCCTTCGCACCATTTACTAACTTTGTATCATTCGCATCAAACGGGGGATCGAGTTCAACTGCACAGACAAGTTCCCCTTTCTCCAGTTTCCGGCGAAATGTATTTACTACCTGTTCTTTTTTTATCGTCTTATTCTTTCCTTCTGCACTTTTTATATGCGCCAGCTGTTCTTGTCGTTTCTGTATTCTCCCTGCTGCATCTGTCCACACGATTCTTGTCGGAACTTTCAAAGTATGTTCGGCCTGAAAAAGAGTTCGGTATATTTCCCCGATATATTCCGGGGTTGTACCACAGCATCCTCCCAGAACACGAACACCTAATTCCGAAACTTCTTTAATCTTCTCACCAAAATAAGTAACACTATCTGAGTATATCACATGTCCTCTTACAATCTGGGGATATCCACAGTTTGGAAGCGCAGTAAGAATCATATCTTCCGGCACTCCGTATTCTTCAATATAGGCCTCTAAAAATCTCTTCATATGTGCTGCGCCAATACCACAGTTTAAGCCTGCACCATCAAGAAGTCCACTTTGTACGGCATCTCGTAAAATCGTTTTATAGTGAAAACCTGTCCGGCTATAACCTGTTGGTGTCAATGAAAACTGTCCGATAATAAAAGCTTCCGGACAAATTTGCCGGATATATTCTGCCATTTTTAAGACATATTCCGTATCAGGAAAAGTTTCCAGCACAAAAATATTGGCACCTGCTTCTAGAAAGCTGTCACATATTTCATAATATTGCTGTAGGATATCTGTCTCTTCACTCTCTTTTTCTTCTAAAATAGGTCCAATATCCGCTGCTGGAAATACTGGATAACTTTCAGAATACGCTTCTCTCGCAACTTCCTCTGCTAGTCGATAACCTTTTGTCACAAGTTCTTTCAAACTTACATTTTGAAACTGTTCTGCTCTGTTTTGCTGTAAAGACAACAAAGTTTCTCTGTTTGCCAAAAAAGTATTACTTCTTAATAATTGTGCACCCTTTTTCACATAATTTTTATGAATCTGTCGTACCAAAGACGGGTTGGTAATATTGGCTTCTTCAGAACAGATATAATTCTCTTTCTCTACCGTATCAAAATATGTCCCCATCGCTCCGTCTGTCAATAATTTATGATTTTCCAAATATTCTCTTATGTTCATCTCATCCATCCCATCATTTTTCATTCTGTGATTTCCTGCTCTATGAAATTGCCATAAATAGTTACAAAAAAATCCTGCAGCTTCTGTCAGGAGCAATATCGCTTATCAGAACAGCTACAGGATCCTTATCATTTAAACTTCTGTTACTTTACCTTCGTATTCCAGAAGCAATCTGCCCTTCATTCCACAGGCGATTGCAAGCTTTCTCATGCAACGCATCATAGAACGATTATCATCTACTCCGTAACGATCAATAATATCTACATACTTATCAATCGCATCCATCGCATTCTTATCAGAAAGATAAAATGTCTCGATAATCTCTTCTATATTGCTTCGCTTTGATGTCGTAAAATATAACAGTGTAATCTGAAGACCGGTAAAAACATTATATAATTCTCTATTATAATCTGCCATACCAGACTTCAAAAATGCATATAAATCACTCAAACGCATCGTATCAATATCATCAATATGCATATCGTAACTTCTCAGTTTGTTCTCCACATCAATATCCATAATAATGGAGCTGATCATCATAGCTACCTGAAATCCATCAATATCATTCTTGCTCTTTGCACTTAATACTGGTGCATTATTACTCATCTGCTGACAATAAATGATATCACGAATCAAAGCATTTTCAAAGAGGGAATCTTCCAAAGTATTATCTACTTTAACAATAAATTCTTTCTTTCCGGTATCCATTGCTACCGGACGGCTGCAATCTTCCTCATTCTCAGGGTCTAACTTTACAATTTTAATCGGATAGATCAGACCTTCTGTAATATCTTTATAAATAGCCTCTGTCTTCTCAGAAAGCGCCTTTCCTAAAATTTCCATTATCCTTCTTCCTTCCTTTTCGTATCCTATAATAAACTTCTCATATTTTAACAAAATACTTTCCGTCATGCAAGGAAGATTTTTGTTCTTTCCCTTCCTTCCTCTGCTCTCTTTTTACCATTATCTGTTCGTTTTTCTACCATAATAGACTTCTGCTCTTCCAGATATCTCATTATAAAATGCTGCTTCTGCTGCATATCGATATGGATTAATAAAAATAAAACCGATTCCTAATGTTAAAATACCAAGAATATCCCATCCAATAAAACTTAATCGCAAACAAAAAAGCTCCCATTTATGCTTCTTCATGATCTGTTTTGATGCCCGAAATGCTTCTCTTGTTGAAAAGCCCTTCCGTTCTTCAAGAATATATGGCACCATCGCATACGAATACTTCGCAACAACTCCTGGTATAATAAACAGAATATATCCCAGTGACAAAACAAAAAATAATGTAATCTTTGCACAAAGAACTCTCCACCAGTCTGACATTCTTCCTGTCAGGCAGGCAATCCCGTTCTTTCTTCTATCCAGTAACGCCAGGTTAAAATCAATATATCCAAGGCGTACAGTCCCTCCAATAAAAAAGTAGATCAGTGCGATCGCTGTTGTTCCAATAAATAAAATCGGATAAAACCCCGGAAGAAATTCGAGAAAATAAATCAGAATTACTGCAATGAATGCGTATTTTGCAATAAATAAGAATGAGGATGAAAACACGCCAAGCCAGTTGGCAAATAATCCCGCCACCGCTGCTTTCACCCAGTTTCCCTTTAGCGCATCTAAAGCAATTTCTTTATATGTTCCTGAACCCAGTCTCATGTCTATCTCCTTCTATCTAGTCTCTTACTTCTGCTGTATCTATGTTATATACCTAACAGAAAAAAGCCATCCCTTTGAGGACAGCTCCTTCTTCCTATACACTTATCTGCTAGATATTCCACATCTCTTTAATTCTTACAAGTTCATTCAGCGTCATATTCATAAACGCCTCATTCTTTGGATTATTACTGAAAGCATTCGTTTCTTTACGGTAAATGATCTCTTCTGCAACATCTTCTGCCGTAACTCCTTTCGCTTTCAAAATCTGTGCTGCTTCATAACCTCTCATAGTAAGCCTCCCATTTTATTTAAAATAAATTTCTGTATTCATTATAGAACAATCTCTGTAAATAATCCACCTATTTTTATCAGATATTATGAAATCGATCCTGATCTTTTGCATCTTCGCCAGCACCAAAGCCAAGCTCGTCATACTTTGACTTCACTTCTTCCCATGGCAAAGTATCTCTCTCTTCTTTTAAATAAGAAAGAATATCCGCAATTCCTTCACCGGTATAAGCACTGGTATAAAATATTTTCTTACATCCTGCTAATTCCAGCCATGCTGCCGCCTGTGCTGGCTGTGCTGCCCAATGGTCAATCTTTGTAACAACCCCCACAACCTCTCTGTTACAGACAGGTGTAAGATTCGGTGAATACAGAGAAAAAGCTTCCGTAGCATCCATCAAAAGGCCGATTACATCTGCTTCTGCTGTAAAAACTGCCAAAGCAGAAATCAGATTCTTTGACTGGAGATATTCTCCTGGTGTGTCAATAATAACATCGTAATGATTTACATATTGTGTTTTATGGTAGGTGATCGTCTTCCCCTTCATCGCCTGAGATAAAGTAGTCTTTCCCGCTTCACTTCGTCCAATAAACATAATCTTTCTCATAAGTACCTCTATCCTTTAATTTTTTTTGGTTTCGAATAATCACTATAATAAATGCGTCCATTTACAGATTTTAATGTTCGAATCTTAAAATAATATTTCTTTTTAGATTTTAATTTTTTCTTTATGACTGCTTTTCCTTTCATGGAATTCACAGTTGCTATTTTTTTATACCCTTTGTTTTTCTTTGTAGAACAGAAAACCTGAACCTTTATTCTATTCCCCTTCTGATTCCAGAAAACTTTTACCTTCTTCTTTGCCGCTTTTACAGTAATCTTTGCCGCAGGAAGCATAAGAAAATTAATATCTACAGCTCCGTTAATTCCATTTACCGTTCCTCTATTCGTCGCCTGCCACATCTGATAACTTCCCTGATAGGTACACTTTGTACTCCAATGTGCCACCCATTTCTCACATTGGTTAAAAGAAGCTTCCGGGAGTTCTTTTTCAAACCAGCTTTTCGGTGCAAATACACCAACAGAATACCCTGCTTTCTTAATAATACTCGTAAAAGTCTGTATAATCTTCTGGCGCTGCTTTGCATTCGTATGGCTTAAAATATAATTATCTTCAAGATCATAGTAAATCGGATAGGTAATCTTATGCCCTCTTACCAGACGAAGAACATGTGCTGCCTCGCTCTTTGCTTTTGCTACAGTATCTGCATAAGAATATAAATATGCCCCATAAGGAATACCATATTTCTCACATTCTAAAACATTATCGAGCCACTGTCTGTCATCCTGTTCCCTCTGATTCGCACCATAGCCGCAGCGGATAATTGCAAAATCCACACCATCTGCCTTTACCTTCTGCCAGTCGATCACTCCCTGATTATGACTGACATCAATTCCTCTTGCTATTGCTCCCTGAATAATCGAATCATTACTACTTCGATACTTTCCTGCAATCTTCTTCCATGCATTCGGATAAACATCTGCAAATGTTGATGCCTGCATTGCAGCTTGTCCATTCTCATAACGGAAACTATTCGCCTGATCTCCGCTTTCTTTTGCACAAACAGGTACTATCGCAGTTACTGCCATAATAAGAGCACACGTCATTCCGAGTACTCTTGTAAACATCTTATTCTTCATCATATTCATCCCTTCCCAAAGCTTTTTTCACTTTGTCTCTTTCCGGCAGAAAACTCTACTCTATCATAAGTCTTACTTAGAGTCCTGCTTATATGTAAAAACTCTTAACTTATTTATTATAACAAATTACTCTCTGTTTATAAACCATTTATTGCTGAAAATAGAAAACCAGAAAGGTTTCTTAACCTTTCTGGTTTTCTATTTTTCATGACAGATAAAAATCGGTATTTTTTAGAATAATCCTCCGATACTGAGGAATAATGGAGCAAATACTAATGATACGATCGTCATAAGTTTAATAAGGATATTGATAGAAGGTCCTGATGTATCTTTGAATGGATCACCTACCGTATCTCCTACAACGGCTGCACGATGTGCTTCGCTTCCTTTTCCACCATGATTACCATCTTCAATATATTTCTTCGCGTTATCCCATGCTCCACCGGAGTTAGACATAAAGATAGCGAGCATAACACCTGTTACTAAAGCTCCGCCAAGAAGTCCGCCAAGTGCTGCCGGTCCAAGTACAACACCGATAAATAACGGTGCAAGAACTGCCATCACACCAGGAAGAAGCATTTCTTTTAAAGCTGCCTGAGTAGAAATAGCTACGCAGGATGTATAATCAGGTTTTCCTTTTCCTTCTAAGATTCCAGGAATTGTTTTAAACTGTCGTCTTACTTCCTCGATCATCTTGTAAGCTGCCTTAGATACAGAATCCATTGTAAAAGCAGAGAAGAGGAATGGAAGCATACCACCTACAAACATACCAACGATTACTTTATAATCCAGTAAGTTGATTCCGGATTCAAATAATCCAACTGCCTGTGCATAAGAAACGAATAATGCTAATGCTGTAAGAGCGGCAGAACCAATAGCAAATCCCTTACCCATAGCTGCTGTTGTATTACCAACGGCATCAAGTTTATCTGTAATGTTACGAACTTCAGATGGAAGACCAGACATTTCTGCAATTCCACCGGCATTATCCGCGATCGGACCATATGCATCTACCGCTACTGTAATACCAGTTGTTGAAAGCATACCTACGGCTGCTAATGCGATTCCATAAAGACCACTGAAAGAATATGCTCCGATGATTCCAATTGCAATTAAGATAATCGGAACAGCTGTGGACTGCATTCCTACAGCAATACCACTGATTACCGTTGTTGCCGGACCAGTTTCAGACTGCTGTGCAATCTTTTTAACAAAACCATAATCCCCAGAAGTATACACTTCTGTGATCACACCGATCAAAAGACCAACGATAAGACCGAAAATAATAGCTATCGCTTCTTTAAATCCATTAAAGAACACTTTACTTAAAATCAAAGAACCAATCATCACTACGATTGCTGCGGAATAACTTCCGTACTTCAAAGCTTTATGCGGACTGGAATTCTCATCACCTTTTACAAAGAAACATCCAATAACAGATGCTAATACACCAAGTGCTGCGATAACTAATGGGAAAATAGCTCCACTTTCTTTCGCATAAACAACACCAAGGGTAATCGCAGATACTAAAGATCCTACATATGACTCAAATAAGTCAGCACCCATTCCGGCAACATCCCCTACGTTATCTCCTACATTGTCAGCAATAACAGCTGGATTACGAGGGTCATCTTCCGGAATACCAGCTTCTACCTTACCTACAAGGTCTGCTCCAACATCGGCAGCCTTCGTATAAATACCACCACCTACACGAGCAAATAATGCGATAGAAGATGCTCCTAACGAAAATCCGGAAAGAACATCTGGATTTTTAGTCAAAGCATAGATAACTCCTGCTCCAAAAAGGCCAAAACCTACTACTGCCATACCCATGACAGCACCACCGGAAAATGCGATTGATAACGCTTTATTCATTCCGCTGTCTTTTGCTGCTGCAGCGGTTCTTACGTTTGCTTTTGTAGCAACATTCATTCCGATATAACCGGCTACTGTAGAGAATAATGCTCCAACAAGAAAACATACTGCTGTTACCCAGTTACCAATTCCTACACCAATTAATATAAATAATACCGCAACGAATACAATAAGAATCTTATATTCTGCTGTGAGGAAGGCTCTTGCTCCTTCGTGAATAAATGCTGCAATCTCCTTCATTCTGTCTGTTCCTGCATCCTGTCTTCCTACTTTTTTTGTAAGATAAAACGCAAAGAGTAACGCGCAAATTCCAAGAATTGGCGCGCAAAAAATTAAACGTTCCATACTCATCCTCCTATGACTTATTTTTCTTTATGAAATATTAATTTTATTATCTAAAAAATGCTTTTGTTTGTAAATGTTTTTTATTGTTATAAACAAGTTTATAGACGGTTTTTCTTGTTTTTTAGTTATTTTTTCAATAATATCCCCGTTAGTTTTCTATTTATTGTATATTTTTTCTCAAAAAGAACTTTTTTCTCTTTATATAACTTACATTATACTTTTCATTTGAAATCACATTCTTTTCTTATCCGAAGGCTAACCTGTCGAAAAAAAAGGAGGGGATCACTTTACATAATCCTCTCCTAACTTCATTTCTTATTTCAAACCTACTTATCGCTTAGTTCCTACTGTCAATTCACAAATAAGCGGATCTGATACTATTAACAGGGAAATAAATCTCCCCATAATGAAATTACTTTCTTACTTTAATGTGTACTTCCCGAAGCTGCATTTCAGAAACTTCATTTGGTGCTCCGCACATAACATCCTGTGCATTACCATTCATAGGGAATGGAATAACCTCACGAATATTTTCTTCATTGCGAAGCAGCATGATCATACGATCTACACCAGGTGCCATACCGGCATGTGGCGGCGCACCATACTGGAATGCATTGTAAAGTGCACCAAATTTCTCTTTTAAATCTTCCTCCGTATATCCTGCGATTTCAAAAGCTTTTACCATGATATCAAGATTATGGTTTCTTACCGCTCCAGAAGAAAGCTCTACACCATTACATACGATATCATACTGATAAGCAAGTAATTCCAATGGATCCTTTGTTGTTAACGCTTCTAAACCACCCTGTGGCATAGAGAATGGATTGTGAGTAAAGATGATTTTTTTCTGTTCTTCATCATACTCATACATTGGAAAATCATTAATAAAACAGAAGCGGTATGCATTCTTCTCTAATAAATCAAGACGCTGTCCTAATTCATTACGAAGCTGTCCTGCATAAAGAGCTGCCTGTTTTTCTTTATCTGCGATAAAGAAAATCGTATCTCCACCTTTAAGACCAGCGATTTCACGAATCTCTGCCTTCATATCATCCGGAATAAACTTATCGATTGGTCCTTTATAACTTAAATCTTCTTTTACTTCAAGATAGCCAAGTCCGCCCATTCCAATCGATGTCGCGAACTTAAGAAGTTTCTCATGGAAACCTTTCGACATCTTATTTGATACTTTAATTGCACGAACAGTCTGACCATGGAATGGTTTAAATGTACATCTCTGGAAGAAATCTGTCACATCTACAATACGAAGCGGATTTCTTAAATCCGGCTTATCAGAACCAAACTCAAGCATTGCCTGCTTGTAGCTGATTACCGGATAAGGAGCTGCTGTTACAACACTTCCTTCTGGTGCAAACTTTTCAAATGTTGCTGTAAGAACTTCTTCTCCTACGCGGAATACATCTTCCTGTGTTGCAAAACTCATTTCAAAGTCTAACTGATAAAATTCTCCTGGAGAGCGGTCTGCTCTGGCATCTTCATCACGAAAACATGGAGCAATCTGGAAATACTTATCAAATCCAGATACCATAAGAAGCTGCTTATACTGCTGTGGTGCCTGTGGAAGCGCATAAAACTTCCCTTTGTATTTTCTGGATGGCACGATATAATCTCTTGCACCTTCTGGAGAAGAAGCGCAAAGAATTGGAGTCTGAATTTCCAAAAATCCCATATCTGTCATCTTCTGTCTTAAAAAGCTGATAACTTTAGAACGGAAAATCATGTTATCTTTTACTTTTTTATTTCTCAAATCAAGATAACGATATTTTAAACGTACATTCTCATGATTTTCTTTAGAAGTCATGACCTCAAACGGAAGCTGCTTATATACCTTTCCAAGTAAGTCTACTTTGTGTGCTTCTAATTCAATTGTTCCGGTCGGAATCTTTGGATTATATGTTTCCTCATCTCTATGCTCAATCACACCTTCAAGAGAAATGCAATCCTCTTTATTGATTCCTTCTAGTAAAGTAGTATCTCTCATTACAACCTGAAGGACACCATACATATCTCTTAAATCAATAAAAGATACCCCACCATGATCTCGGATATTCTCTACCCAGCCTGCCACGCGGACAGTTTCGCCAACATTCTCTTCATTCATCATATCAAGAGTTCTGTCTCTGTAAATGTTTGATATGTTCATTTATCTAATCTCCCTTCTTATAATACAACTTTTAATACAACTTTATTGCTTACTCAAGTCTTCTTGACTAGGACAAAACAAAAAAACGTCCTGAACTATAACTAGTTCAGGACGGATGATTCCGCGGTACCACCTGAATTACTGTCTTTATATAAAACAGTCACTCAAAACCAACTTCTGTCTAACGCACAGTTACGGCGCACCTACTGATCAGTCTGCTCGTGTCCGTTTTGCAGACCTTTGTTCAGATTGCGGCTGGTAAAGTGTTATTCATGAAAATTCATTCTGCAGGGTTCTCACCATCCCCCACTCTCTGAAAGCGATAATTCTCACTACTTCTCTTCGTCATTGCCTTTACATCAAATCTTACTCAGTCTACCACAGCTTAAAAAAAATGTCCAGAAATTTTTTCTTATATTTCAAGTGGATTCTTTATCGCATACTCCAAAGCCTCGATAAAAGCAGTCGTTGCTGCCCGGCAGGCAGATTCTGTTCCAGCAAGCACTGCCCCACTTGAGTTTGCGTGTGACGGCGGATACCAGTATCTTGCTACCCGGGTATTGCCTGCCTTTAACGCCTTATCCAATGCATAGTTTGTCTCAATCGGACCTCCTACAAGATATGCATAAGATTCTCCTGGTTTAATATCACACCATTCCTGAAAATACTTTCCCGGTCTTGGAATCGTCTGTGCATAGAACGCTGTTCCCTCATCTCCATCAAAGTTACAAAGTTCCGAATGATTCTCTATAAAATCTTTTATGTAGCGAAGTCCACTCTTCACGTCTTCTACCTTCGGACCGGAAAAAAGAACAAATACACTTCCGCCGTACTTACTCCAGGAACAAATAGAACCTCCGTAATACGTCTGTGCATGAATCAGCTTAATATTTGCCTTCTTGCTTGCATCATCTACTGCAAGATACCCAATATCATCATTATCCGTAGAAAAGAAACCAACACTTGTATGTCCTTCCGGTATATTATATACTCTTGCAAACTCAGCCGTCACATTTGCAATCACTTTCTGGCTGAGCATATGTGTCTCCATCTTTACAATCTTCATAAATTAAATCCTTTCATTACTATTCAAGTCGGGCCGTCACTCACCACCTGAAAGAGGTGGGAGTCTTCTCGACTGAGATAAAATCTCTGTTTTCCACAAAAATCTCACTCTATATCCATTGGATGAAATGCACAGTACTCTACCCCTTCAACAAATGCCTCAACGGCAGAACGACAGGCAGATTCCGTTCCATAAACAATTGCTCCACCCGTATTAACACGCGAAGGAATCTCAGATAATTCCGCAATCTTTACATCTGCTGCTTTTAATGCTTTATCTAAGCCATACATGCTCTCTACCGGTGCAGATACCAGATATGCTATGGATGTTCCCTCGCTAAGTCCTAACGATTCCTGATAATACTTTCCGATTCTTGGAACATAATCCACATAGTATCCTAACGTACCATCTTCGTTCAGATGATAGTTTCCTGATTTATTCTCTATATAATCTTTCGCATAATGAAGACCACTCTTTACATCCGCAACTTTCTCTCCGGAAATAATTGCTGTAATCTCTCCCCCATATCTGCTCCAGGAATGATCAACACCACCATAGACTGTCTCAATCTGAATGACCTTGATCTTAGCCTTCTTTGTTGCATCATCTACCGCAAGCCACATAACATCCTCACAATCTGCAGAAAAAACAGCCATACTTTCATGGTCTTCAGGAATGTCATATAACTTCCGATATTCTTCTGTAATTCGTGGAATAATCTTTTCCATCACTACATGAGCATCTATTCTCCTTCTCATATTGTACTCCTAACAATTCAATTCTCTAATCTAACTAATAAAACGCAGCACTGATGCTTTTCAATCATGATCATGCAGCAGCTCTTAATAATTACCAGTTTATCATAAATCACTTTCCATGAACATAAACTATTTTTTACTTTGGCTGTGAATTTATGTTCTTTTCTTTACTTTTTATTATACAAATCTTGTAATATTTCTTTTGCTGTTTTATTCTGATATAAATCCGGATCATCTAACACGCTTCCCTTGCCTGTTGTCCAACGGAACTGAGCATAATCCGTAAGATAACTCATTCCCCTTCCACAGGATGGATAGCGGCGATACCAGGACGGATAATACTTCTTCATATATGCCTTTGCTAATCTTACAGCTTCGCTTCCTGCTTTCCCCTGTCTGTTCGGAGTACCTGACAAACGAACACCTGCCGGACTTGAATGTACTAAAACAACACTCCCATCCTGACAGCTTCCCACAACAATATAGACATGGGTAGATGAACTCATAACATCACCGGCTTTAAAGTCTTTGATCCCTGCTGCGCTTTTATAAGTCCCCCATCCATACTTCGCAAAAGATGATGCCATCTTCGATGCCTTCATAACATAACCATGCCCTGGCTTTCCATTCTTTGTTTTCATTATATTATAGATGCTCCAGCCAACAAAACCGGAGCAATCAAGCCCTGCACCAAATTGATATCTGTGTCTCCTGTAGTTATAAGATGCCTTCTGTTTCCCGCAAAAATTACGCCAGTTCGGATTCAGACCGATTAAAACTCCATCCTTTCCAGCTCCGGTATCTTCTTTATTCCAGCCACCACCCCATATATACATTGTTGATCCAACCGGAGTAATTGCCGTTGTCAAAAAGTTCTTAATAGTAGATGTTGAATCCTTTGCTGTCATCGTCTCCACCTTTTTCCCGAACTTTCCGTAAATGACCTTCTTTTTCGTTCGATATGCTCTTACTTTGTATTGATACCTTCTGCCTCGTGCTTTTTTCTTTAAAACGATCTTCCTCTTTTTCGTTACTTTTACCTTTGTAAACGTTTTCTCTCCTTCTGCCTTTTCAAAAACTTCATACCCATCCGCTTTTTTTACCGGTTCCCATGAAATCACGACTCGATCTTCTACTCCATTCGCAAGAACCCCCTGTGGTTTTCCCAAACGTTCCTTCGCCATAACCGTCTCTCCACAAACAAGTAACATTGTTATCAAAAATATTATTATAACCGGATACTTCTTCACCGTACACAGCCTCCTTCTTCTAGCTTTATGCAATATTAAAAAAAACATTCATGTTATGATGTTAGGATTAAAAGGTATTTTCCCTAACATCATAACATGAATCTATTTTTTATCCAATATGCTTTTTATATTCCGATATCGATCATGCAGGAAATCAGGATAGTTAAAATAATTACAAAAAATTTAATATGTAATGTTTTCCTTGAAAAAATTTCTTAATTTTTGCTATAAAATGTGTTACAATTTATTATAAATTACATATGAGGAGATGTATCACCAATGAACACGAACAAACACTCGAAAAAAGTTGTGCATCTGCCATTATTTATTCAAAAGAATCATAAGGCAATACTTTTTTCTCTTCTTCTTTTTCTGATGCTCCCAACAACTTTTGTTCACGCACAACGGCTGTATACTACTGACGGAGTGAATATACGAGCCAAGCCAAATGGCTCTTCAAAGATTCTCACTTCTGTTTCTGCCGGGACAGCTGTAACTAGAACAGGCAGTAAAGGTAACTGGATTGCGGTTAAAGTAGATGGAGTAAAAGGATATATTTATAAAACATATCTTAAGAGTTCCAAAAAGGCTTCTGCATCCTCTGCAAATAGCACATCTTACCGCGCAGTAATCACTGCCAGCAGCGTAAACATGCGTGCGAAGCCCTCCTTTTCCGGACGTATTAAAGGAAGCTTGTCCGCAGGTCAAAGCGTTACTGTCTGCACTACAAAAGGTGCATGGAAAAAAGTGAAAACTTCTGCCGGAAAAAAGGGTTATGTTTATGGGAT
Organism: Anaerobutyricum soehngenii; assembly: GCF_009697165.1. Classification (NCBI taxonomy): domain Bacteria; kingdom Bacillati; phylum Bacillota; class Clostridia; order Lachnospirales; family Lachnospiraceae; genus Anaerobutyricum; species Anaerobutyricum soehngenii. The sequence continues at coordinate 19,286 of NZ_VULP01000032.1, forward strand.
TTACGTTGGAAAAAGTTATACTCCAGTAAAAAAAGCAGCTAAAACTTCCCCTACTGTTTCTACTGGTAACTACCGCTCAAGAGCAATCTCTTATGCACATACCAGACTTGGGAACAAATACAGTCAGGCAAGACGAGACCAGAAAGGCTATGCCGATTGTTCCAGCCTCGTACGTGATGCCTATAAAAGTGCAACCGGCAAATATATCGGTAACACTACTTATGAACAACTTGAACTCATGGATTCTTACTTGTATTCTGTTTCCTCTGTTCATAATGTTACCGTCGGAGATTTGGTATTCCACCGAGGTAGTTCTAATCACGTTGGAATCTATCTTGGAAACGGAAAGGTTCTCCACGCTTCCCAGACCGCCGGAAAAGTAAAAATCAGCACGTTTAGTCGAAGCAGCACCTACTGGGATACCGGGTGTAATGCCGCAGCTTACTGCGCTTCTCGCTAATAAAAAATATGGCAGGAATTCCTGCCATATTTTTTACCTATCACGCTTAATTCATACATAAATATGCAAAATATCCTGCATATGCCAACAGCATTATAATTCCACATGGTCTTCTAAGTTCTTTATTCTTTATCGTTCCAAGCCATAAAATAACACCTGCAGCTACTGCTACCGCTGAATCAACCAAAAACTTGCTTTCAAATGGTACATTACAGATTAATGCAGTTGTTCCAATGACAAAAAGAATATTAAATATATTACTTCCTACGATATTTCCGATCGCAATTCCAACATTTCCACTTTTGGCTGCTGTTACGGAAGTAACAAGTTCCGGAAGGCTTGTTCCAAACGCTACGATCGTAAGTCCAATGAAACGTTCACTCATTCCAAAGGTTCTTGCTATTGCCGATGCCGAATCAACTACAAGGTCACTTCCCCATACAACCATGATTCCTCCGGCAACGATGGAGATGATACACTTTAAATAAGACATATCACACTGGGCTTCTTCTTCTGAAACTTTATTCTTTTTTGACATAACAAAAAGATAAGCAAGAAATGCGATAAATAATATCCAGAAAATCACACCTTCTACAAAACTAACTGCCTGTCTGGTCACTCCAAAAAAAATCATCAGCAATGTAACCAGTATCATGAACGGAATCTCATAATATAATGTGGATTTCTGAATCGCAACATTTGTAATAACTGCTGTAATTCCAAGAATCACAAAAACATTCATAATATTACTGCCAACAACATTTCCGATTGTAATTCCTGCATTTCCTTTTAAACCAGATGTAATACTGACGGCAGCTTCCGGAAGGCTTGTTCCCATTGCCACAATCGTAAGTCCAACGATCAACTGAGGTATCCCCAACTTCGCCGCAATTCCGGCAGCTCCATTTACAAAAAAGTCTGCACCTTTTACTAAAAATACAAACCCTAAACATAAAAGTAAAATCTGAAGTATCATAAATATCTTTTCCTCCTAAGATTACTGAAGGTGATAATGTGGAAGATCTGCTGGTTTTTTAAATGTTTCTTTGTGAAGTGCATCCATAACCTTTTCTACCGGACAGATGTCATGTTCTTCTCGAAGGAACTCAAAAATCTCATCAATTCCTTCTCCTGTATAAGAACTTGTAAAAAATATCTTTTTACATCCGGTTAACTTTAACCATTCCGCTGCCTGCTGCGGATTAGCTGCCCAGTGATCTATTTTAGTTACAATTCCCACTTCATCTCTGTTTCCAAGTGGTGTTACATTTGGAGGATATAAAGAATACGGTTCTGTCGCACTTAAAACAATTCCTACCACATCGGATTCTGCCGCATATAAATCAATCGTATGTGATAAATCCATATTTTCAGCATACTCTCCCGGCATATCAATAATACAATCATACTGGCTGACATACTGTGTCTTCTTATAAGTAATCTTTTCTCCACGTAATACCTGTTTTAACGTTGTCTTCCCACTTTCACTTCGTCCAATTAGCAACATCCTTCTCATTAATAACGTCCCCCTGTTTTCAGTTCCTTATTCACATAGGGTCTCTCCCCGTCCCAATCATATACTGTATGCGAATAAATTTAACATATCAGATCAAGAATACCAAGGCATTCTTGAATGTATCGCAACTATACTCCCATAAAAAACATTAAGGCTGCCCAGGTATAAAGAGGATAATACATCCCATGTTCATCTTTTCCTTTGCAAAGATAGTCTTGTGCATCTTCTTTGCTCACCAGACGAAATCCTTCAAACACTTCCGAACCTTCTGCCCCATCATGATTCATCTTTGGCATCTCGTCACGATTGATTGATATATATACTAAAGCATTCCCCTCATCTGTCATTCCCGGGGTACTGAATACACATGGAGATATCACCTTTACCTCATCAGATTCTTCCACTTCAATTCCGGTTTCTTCCTTCAGCTCTCGAATCGCTGTAGCTACAAGAGCATTTGGATTATCCCAGTCTTTTTCGTCAATAAGACCTGCCGGTACGCTTAACATATACTGTCCGACCGGATAACGATATTCCCAGTTTAAAAGAAGCTTCTTCGGCTGTCCCTTGATATTTAGTACAACAAAACAGCTTACTGCATCTGCCTGCATCGTCTTACATTCTTCATCCGGTGTCAATGCAACCATTCTATCTTTCTTCCTTCTGCTGGCACAATAATAGTGTCCGCCTCCTCTATACTGTAAATCATAGAGGTTTATATATTCCGACTCGTAAATTGTCTCCATCTTTCCGTTATACATATTCTTGTCACCTTTCTTAAAATTTCAAGTCGAGCAGCCGCGAGACTTGGCGCGTGATTCTGGTCAGCGTAAGCTGACATATTCTTTACAGAATCACTGCGCATCCTCGCGGAGCGTTTATCTCAGTCGGAGATTAGACTCCCACTGAGACAAATTTGCTGTCACTCACCACCTGAAAGAGGTGGGAGTCTTCTCGACTGAGATAAAAAATCCTAAAAGAAGACGCTGTTTTACATAAGTTTTACATAAAACAGTATATTCTTTTAGGATATATTGTCATATATTTAAAGAGCTTTGTCAAGGCGATTCTTCGGAAGAATACGATGTACAATAACACATAAAACAGCCGTAATCACAATATCCGGCAGCGTATAACCGATAACAATGTCAACATGCATCAATACTCGATATAAACTAAGACCAATCAGCCATACTATAAGATTCGTCCAATCCCATTCTTTTGTCACACTCCGCTTTTTATTAAAGAAAAAATCTGCAATCATAACCGCGATCATCGGTGCAAATACAGAGTTTATCAAATAAAGAAAGTCTTCTATGTTATCCATCGGATAAAGAATCGCTGCAATCGTACCGAGGAGAACTACAAGAACAGAAAGATATTTTCCGTTAATATGTTTTGAAAAACTTTCTCCAATAACTTCTCCTGAAACACCAGCAGAATGTGCTGCCAGAAAGTTCGTTGTAACCGTAGAAAAAAGAATAATCAAAAGGCCTACTACTCCAAGCCCAGCACGAAGAGAAATCTGTGCAATATCAGAAGTTCCCATACCAATCGCAGCAGACATTCCAATCAGATACATCCAACAGCTTACCAGACAATAAACAATGGTACTTACTACAGTAGCCTTTACCGGTTTTGTACTGTTAGATGTATAATCACTGATCACAGGAATCCAGGATAATGGCATGGCTGCTGACAGCTCAATAGCTGCACCAAAAGTAAGTACATCCTTATTCACACTGCTGCCATTGAAAAGCGTTCCAAAGTTTCCTCTCGTCACAATTACAAAACATAATACTAACGTCATTAAAAATAATGCTGTCATTGCAACCATATTAATCTTCTCGAGACGTTTTAATCCTACCAGAACCCACAGGAGTAATAACACGCCGATCACTGCACACCATACACCCGCTCCTACAGAAAAAATACCATTCGCAGCAAGTGCTCCATCGTAATTTAAAATAGCAAGCCAGCCTGCTAACTGTAAAATATTTAAAACAGAAAAAGACAGATTACCTTTTCGTCCAAAACTAACTGCAACGGTTTCCATCGCATTATTTCTCGTTTTTGCTCCAAGATATCCTGCTAAAAATAATAAGATACCTCCAATGATATGACCAATTAAAATAGCGAACAGACCCTTTTTAATCCCAAGCGGTGCAAAATACGTCCCTGTCAGAATTTCTGACATGGAAACTCCGGCTCCAAACCAGATTAATCCATTACTAAGGACCGATGTTTTATTTTCTTCCATACGAAATCATTCCTCCTTGTAAAAATATCTGAAACAAGTATAATATTATAGTACACTTTAACCATATTTAAATATCCAATTTAGATAAAGCCAGTATGGTCAGAATATATATCAGGAGAATTCTATGCTAACTTATTCTTTTACAAACTTAAAAAATGAATCTCTATACACGCACCTATACCAATGTATCCGTCAGGATATTATAGATGGAAAGTTAATTTCAGGAGAAAAACTGCCTTCCAAAAGAAGTTTTGCGAAAAATCTCGGAGTAAGTACAATTACTATCGAAAATGCTTATGCACAACTTTTATCTGAAGGGTATATTTATTCCATTCCTAAAAAAGGCTTCTATGTATCAGATTTTAAAAATAATGCGATAAAACCAGTGAAATTAACAACAGAAAATGTAGAACTTTCTTCCGGATATTCTGATTTTCTTGCTGATTTTTCAAGTAACCAGACCCGTCCGGAAAACTTTCCGTTTTCAATCTGGGCAAAACTGATGCGCGAAACTTTTAATACAAATAGCCCAGACCTTATGACAAAGCCTCCATGTGGAGGCATCATCGGTCTTAGAAAGGCTATTGCCACACATTTAGAACAATTCCGGGGAATGCATGTCCAGCCGGAAGAGATTTTTATTGGTGCCGGAACAGAATATCTTTACGGACTGCTCATTCAGCTCCTTGGATTTGACAAAAAATATGCTATTGAAAATCCCGGCTATGAAAAGATTGCCGCCATTTACAATAGCTATAACGTAAAATACCATTATATTCCAATGGATGAAAAAGGAATTCTTGTCAACGAATTAGAAAATAGCGGTGCAGATGTGGTACACATTTCCCCCTCGCATCATTTTCCCACAGGAATCGTTACTCCTATAAGCCGCCGTTATGAACTTCTTGGCTGGGCTGCTGCTTCTGCTAATCGTTATATTATTGAAGATGATTACGACAGCGAATTTCGCCTTACTGGAAAGCCGATTCCGTCTTTGCAAAGTATGGATATCACGCAAAAGGTTATCTATATTAATACTTTTACAAAGAGTCTTTCCTCTACTATGCGAATCAGTTATATGGTACTCCCGCCGGAACTTGCCAATCGTTTTCTAGAACAGTTGAGCTTTTACTCCTGTACCGTTTCAAACTTTGAACAATATGCACTAATGCGTTTTATTAACGAAGGTTATTTTGAAAAACACATAAACCGTATGCGTAACTTTTACCATAAGCAACGGGACATCTTATTAGATGCCATAAAAAGAAGTCCTCTCTCGTCCCATGTCACTATTATGGAAGAAGACTCCGGACTTCATTTTCTGTTAAAATTAAAAATGGAACTATCCGATAAAGAATTCGTGCAGCGCGCACTCCAAAAAGGCGTAAAACTGAACAGTCTGTCCGCTTATTATCATGACAGTCCTGATGACTTTGCTGCTCATACCTTTATTATCAACTACTCTTACCTCAATACAGAACATTTAGCAGAAGCAATAAACGTACTATATGACTGTATAAAAAAATAGATGAAAGGGGCTTGTTTTGTGTGCCCCCTTCATCTACGATCTACTCTCGAAATCTTTTTGCTGTCACTCACCACCTGAAAGAGGTGAGTGTCTTCTCGACTGAGATAAATTATGCTTTATTTCCAGTATAAAGCTGATAGTATCTTCCCTTTTCTTCTATCAGATCATCATGGGATCCTCTCTCGATAATCCTTCCCTGTTCTAATACCATGATACAATCACTGTTTTTAATCGTCGAAAGACGATGCGCGATTACAAAAGTAGTTCTTCCATTCATCAGACGATCCATTCCTTCCTGTACGATTTTTTCGGTACGGGTATCGATCGAACTGGTTGCCTCATCAAGAATTAATACCGGAGGATCTGCGATGGCTGCTCTTGCGATGGAAAGAAGCTGGCGCTGACCCTGGCTTAAGTTTGCACCATCTCCAGTAAGAATCGTATCATATCCCTGTGGAAGTCTTTCAATAAAACTATCGGCATTCGCAAGCTTTGCTGCTGCAATAACTTCTTCATCTGTTGCATCCAGCTTACCGTAACGGATATTGTCTTTTACGCTTGCAGTAAATAAATGAGTATCCTGTAATACCATTCCAAGAGAATGTCTTAAATCTGCTTTTTTTATTTTATTAATATTAATACCGTCATAACGGATTTTTCCGTCCTGAATATCATAAAAACGATTAATCAGATTTGTAATCGTTGTCTTTCCGGCTCCGGTAGAACCTACAAATGCGATTTTCTGACCTGGTGTAGCAAACATTTTAATATCATGAAGAACAATCTTCTTCTCATCATATCCAAAATCCACACCAAGAAATTCTACATCACCAAGAAGCTTTTTATACGTTGTTGTTCCATCTTCTTTATGAAAATGTTTCCATGCCCAGATACCGGTATGTTTTTCTGTTTCATGAATCGTTCCGTCTGCATCTTCTGTTGCATTCACAAGAGTAACATATCCTTCATCAACTTCCGGTTTTTCATCAAGAAGTGCAAAAATTCTCTGTGCTCCGGCAAGCGCCATCGCTACGAAGTTCACCTGCTGGCTGACCTGGCCGATTGGCATATTCAAACTCTTATTAAATGTAAGAAAACTTGCCAGCGCCCCAAGTGTAAAACCACCGATTCCATTAATCGCAAGAATACCACCGATGATTGCTACGATAACATAACTGATATTTCCAATCTGTGCATTAGCTGGCATAGCAATATTGGCAAACTTGTTTGCATTATCAGCACTGTGGAACAATTCATCATTTAATTTTTTAAATTCTTCAATACTTTTTTCTTCATGGCAAAAAACTTTTACAACCTTCTGTCCCTGCATCATTTCTTCAATATAGCCATTTGCCGCACCGAGATCTTTTTGCTGCTGTATAAAGTATTTTCCGCTTAATGTTGCAAGACGTTTAGAAACATAAACCATAACACCGACCATGACAAGGCTGACTACCGTTAACGGAACATTTAACATGAGCATGCAGACAATGATGCTGACTACCATGATCCCACTGTTAAAAAGCTGCGGAATACTCTGGGAAATCATCTGTCTTAATGTATCAATATCATTCGTATACACAGACATGATATCACCATGCGCATGTGTATCAAAATATTTAATCGGAAGATCCTGCATATGAGTAAACAATTCGTCTCGCAGACTTCGTAATGTTCCTTGTGTAATATTTACCATGATCTGTGAATATAACAAAGTTAGTACTACACCAATCGCATAAAAACCAGCTACGCGTGTAATTGCATGAGCAAGACCGGAAAAATCATGATTTCCGTCTTTTAACATCGGGACAATGTAATTATCAATCAATGTCTGCATAAACATCGTTCCCTGTACATTACAGACAACACTGATCAAAATACAAAGCAATACTATTATGAAGGCAGCACCGTAATGCTTCATGATATATCCCATGAGACGTTTTAATAATGCTCCGGGATTTTCTACTTTTTTCCCATTTTTCATATTCATGCGAGCCATCTTATTCACCTCCATTCTCATCGAAGTCTCCGCCGCCCTTTGTCTGGGATTCGTATACTTCTCTGTAAATCTTATTTGTCTTTATAAGGTTTTCATGACTGTCAAAACCGGAAATTTCTCCATTATCCATAACGATAATTCGATCCGCATTCTGTACGCTAGATACTCTCTGGGCAATGATAAGTTTCGTAGTGTTTGGAATCTCCTTTGCAAAAGCTTCACGAATCTTTGCATCTGTTGCCGTATCTACTGCACTTGTACTGTCATCAAGAATAAGTATCTTTGGCTTTTTAAGAAGAGCCCTTGCAATACAAAGTCTCTGCTTTTGTCCACCAGACACATTAGAACCGCCCTGCTCAATATATGTATGATATCCTTCCGGCATCCTGTCAATAAATTCATCTGCACAGGCAAGACGGCAGGCTCTTTTACATTCTTCCTCCGTTGCATTCTCATCACCCCAGCGAAGATTATCAAGGATTGTCCCTGAGAAAAGTACATTTTTCTGTAAGACAACGGACACTTCGTCTCGCAGTGTTTCAATATCATACTCCCGCACATCTTTGCCACCAACAAGTAATCTTCCATCAGAAACATCATACAGACGGCTGATCAAATTTACAAGACTAGATTTCGCACTTCCGGTTCCACCAATAATACCAATGGTTTCCCCTTCCTTCACAGAAAAACTGATATCATTTAATACATTCTTCTTTCCGTCTTTATTATAACGGAAGGAAACATGGTCAAATACAATACTTCCATCTTTTACTTCGTAAAGCGGATGGTCTGGATTTACAATATCCGGTGTTTCATTTAATACTTCTGACACACGCTCTGCACTTGCCACACTCATAGAAAGCATAACAAAAACCATGGAAAGCATCATAAGATTCATTAAAATACTCATACAGTATGCAAGCAGCATCATAAGTTCCCCTGTTGTAAGAACAGACTGCACGATCATCTTCGCACCAAGCCAGCTGATTCCAAGAATACAGGAATAGACGGTAAACATCATAAGCGGTGAGTTAAATGAAACGATTCTCTCTGCTTTTACTGCCATACGATATACGTTGCCGCTTGCCTTTGTAAAACGGCTCTTTTCATATTTTTCACGCACATACGCCTTTACTACACGAATAGCAGAAACATTCTCCTGCACACTTGCATTCAGGTCATCGTACTTCTTAAACATTGCTGTGAAATAACCCATGGCTCTCCAGATAATGAGTGCAAGGAAAGCACCAAGAATAAGAACTGCTACAAGATAAATACTTGCAAGCTTTGCATTTACCGAAAATGACATGATCATCGCACAGACCAAACTAAATGGGGCACGTACACACATACGCAGAAGCATCTGATAAGAATTCTGTAAGTTTGTTACATCCGTTGTCATACGGGTAACCAGACTCGGTGTACTGAACTTATCAATATTAGAAAAAGAAAATGTCTGAATATTCTCAAACATCGCCTGTCGTAAGTTCTTTGCAAATCCAGTTGATGCCCTCGCACCGTACTTTCCTCCCATAACACCAGCAAACAAACCAATGCCTGCCGCCGCAACCATCCATATACCAATAATATAAATATGATGAATATCTCCTCTTTCCACGCCATCATCAATGATCGATGACATTAAAAGCGGAATAATCATTTCCATGATTACCTCTAAAATCATGAAAAATGGTGTAAGAATAGAATCTTTCTTAAACTCTTTCACTTGTCCTGCAAGAGTCTTTATCATTCCATCCACCGTCCTTTCGTTTTAAATTTAAATATTTTCATAAATAAAATTCTTTCGTTTGCCATAGGCGGAAACCCACTACCTTTAGGTGGTGGGAGGAGCCTTGTTAACTGTTACCTAATATGCTACAATAGCCGTAGCAGTTCTTAAAGAGAAAACCGTTAGATGTGCTGCTCATTAAAGACACTCTTTTGTACATTGACAAGATATGAGGTTGCAATACGAAATTCGTGTATTGCGTAAAATCTTAACCGTAAAAGATTTTTTTACTGTATAGCATGGGAAGTTTAGTACCTGATACAGTTACAGATGAGCATGTCTTGTCTGTAAAGGGTGCTGTCAGCCACCCTATGATGTAACGCCACTTTAGATAGCAATATCTATCGGGGATTAAAGGTCGGAGGTGTAAGCCGTTAGTACGACTGGGCAGTTACAAGCCCATGACCTTTAGGTCGTGGGTAGTTGACGCGCCTGCTGCATTTTCCACTGCAATACTGCAGTTCCTCCAGATTATTACGAATCTTAACTGCTACTTTTAAAAAAGTCTGTAATTCTTCTTCGCTGACTCCCTCACGAATCTCTTCTTCTACCTTTTCAATATTTTGAAGAAAACGTTTATGAATCTCTTCTCCTTTTTCCAAAAGACACAGACGCTTTAAACGACAGTCTCTCTCTACTGCCACTCTGGCTATATATCCTTTTTGTTCCATCTGTTTTACAAGGCAGGTTACTGTAGAGCGCGCAATATAAAACTGCGCTTCAATATCTCTTTGAAAAATCTCTTCCTCCTTATGGTCATATAAATATCCCATAATCCATCCCTGCATCACCGGCATCATACCATTCTTCCCTGATTCCTCATCGCTCATTGTCATTGCTTTCCTCATCAACATATTATCTATAGAACGGATATTAAATCCTATCGTATCTTCTCTCTTCACGCAATCTCCTTCTCTGTTTGTTTCTTTGACCTATGCCTTTAGCTTTCCAACTTGTTTGAATAGAAACTGTTTGACATTGAATTGTTCAATATTAAACAGTTTTGCTTTACTATTATATCCTTTTCCCTTCATTTGTCAAGAAGTTTTACTATTTCATTCTTTAGAGGGAACAGACGAAAATAAAAAGAATAGACTATAGCAATGTAAAGATATCACTGCGTAGAAAATGCCTGTTCGGCATTTTTACTTGCTCTCACATTACATTTGCTATAGTCTATTCTTTTTATTTTCTGCTTGTTGGCTCCAGAGAAATGAACGCAATAGTCTTTGGGAGAATAAGGGGGGAGAGGTCAGAAGTCTACTGCTTACTCGGAAGGTATCTCTGTCATGGAATTTTATTTACCTGCTCTCACATTACATTTCCTATGGTCTATTCTTTTTATTTTCTGTGTTTTGGCTTCGGAAGGAAGGAATACAATAAATCTAAAGGTGACTACTTTAATTTCTTGGAAAATGACAATCTACTTTCTCTTTATTGCTCGTTAAAGAAAGAAAATAATCTTCTGGACGATATATCTTTCGAGCAAGTAGCAGCCTTCTGAGTTCTCCCCCCTCATCCTCCCCAAAGACTATTGCATTCATTCCTTCTGGAGCCAAAACACAGAAAAAAGAAACCATATCATATCCCAGATGCGGCTTCGGAGCGTGTTTAAGATGCGGATGAGCATCTTAAATGCAGCGACTACAGAGCAGATGGGATATGACATTATTTCTTTTTTCGTCTGTTTTCTTCTAAATGAATCAATTTAACGTCTCATTCATACTTCCAGTTCGATATCCTGTTAAGTCCATTGTAACATAGGTAAATCCATACTCTTTGAAAGCTTTGGTAATCCGGTTTCGGTTTTCATCTGCAATTAATTTAGAAAATTCTTCCGGCAGAATTTCAATTCGCGCAATCATGCCATGGATTCTTACACGTACTTGGTGATATCCCATGTCAAGAAGTAACTGTTCTGCTTTATCTACCATTTTCAGTTTTTCTTCAGAAATGGTTTCTCCATATACAAAACGAGAGGAGAGACAGGCAAAGGATTGTTTATTCCAAGTTGGCAATCCTAAGTCTTTGGAGAGCGTGCGAATATCATCTTTATTTAATTAGCTGGCTCTTAACGGACTTTTTATTCCTAATTCTTTTAAAAAATTCTCTAAATGTTCTTTCTTTTTATTCTGTTCTATTGATACCATAATAAAATCCTCCAAATGTCATATTGGTTGCATAGTACAACCATATACCTATTTTGTCAATAGGTTTATATGTTGTTGTGAATTTTCTTTAACAAAATCAAAAATAGTGCTATAATTAGAAAATCAACGTTATAAAAGGAGATTTTCACATGGATTACAGACGTTTTAAAGATACCATCTATCTCCGCCTTGACCCCGGCGAAGAAATCATAGAACAGATTGAAAAAGTAGCAAAAAAAGAAAAGATTCATCTTGCACAGATTAATGGATTAGGCGCACTCAATGACTTTACTACTGGTGTTTTTGATACCTCAGAAAAAAAGTTCTATCCCGTTCATTTTGAGGGGGCTTATGAAATTATTTCCTTAACAGGAACTGTCACAAGACAGGACGGCGAAGTATATCTTCACCTTCACATGGCTGCCGGTGATAAAGATGGCCATGTATTTGGCGGGCATTTAAATATGGCCTATGTCAGTGCTACTGCTGAAATCCAGATTCAGATTATTGATGGAACAATTAATAGAAAATACGATGAAAAAATAGGACTCAACTTGTTTGATTTTACTATTTAATTCATTAGAGAAAACAAACGAAAAAGAAATAATACCATATCCCACCTGCTCTGTAATCGCTGTGTTTAAGATGCTTATCTGCATCGTAAACACGCTCCGAAGCCGCATCTGGGATATGGTATTATTTCTTTTTTCTGTGTGTTGGCCCAGAAGGAATGAATTTAATAGTATTGGGGAGGGATAAGGGAAAGAGGTCAAAAAGGTTCCTGCTTGCTCGGAAGATATATCGTCAGAAGATTATTTTCTCGCTCTTAGTGAGCAGTAAAAAGAAAGGGGATTGTCATTTTACAAAAAATAAAGTAGTCATCTTTAGAGTTATCTTGCTACGAGATGTACAGCATGCAACGTATGACACGCATTGATAAAAACGATATATTGCGACAATATAATGATAAATATATCATGTACAGCGATAGCTTACAGTATCATCTTATCATCAGTGAAACTTGAAAAAATCAGCATAGCGGAAACAGTATCAGAATAAGCCACGACCTTCCGAGCAAGCAGTAGCCTTCTGATTTCTCCCCCATCTCTCTCCCCAAAAACTATTGCATTCATTCCTTCTGGAGCCAACAAGCAGAAAATAAAAAGAATAGACCATAACAAATGCAATGTGAGAGCAAGTAAAAATGCCGAACAGGCATTTTCTACGCAGTGATATCTTTACATTTGTTATGGTCTATTCTTTTTATTTTCGTCTGTTTTCTCCTAATGAATCAGATAGTTACTATGTAAGGTGTTTTGGTGTTCCCACCTGGGCATATACCGATATTTTTTCGCGTTCTCTTTTACGAATCCGTTCCGCACATTCCTTAATCTTATGACAGATCCACATATAGGCTGTTGTTCCTTCTTGATAGTTCGCTTCTGCATACATATTGATTCGTCCATCCACGCGCATCTGCTCTACCTGCCGCATAGCTTCCATATCTCCATGTGGGTAAATAGCAAAGGTTGCACCATGATTTTTATTCACGAGGGAAAAAGCAGGAATATCGCTTGGTCCATCAGCCACATAGATGATATTTTGAAAAGGAACTCTGCGAAGTTCTTCTGGCATCTTGGTATTTACTTCGACCCCTTCATGACGGTTTACACCTTTATTAATCTCAAACAAAGCTCTCGTTTTACTGGTATTATCAATTGTATAGCCGATTTCACTGATTATCCTGCCACCATCTTCTGTCTCTTCTTCAATCAGTTCACAACCCCAGATTCCCTGCACATATTGTGCAACGACAGAGCCTTTTATTACCTGGCTTAATCCTGTACTTACGATATAATGTTCTACTTTAATATCATATTCCTGATAAATAGAATCTTCTTCAATCAGCTTCCTTGTTTCTTCAAAAATTTCCGGAATTCCTTCATAAAAATGAAGATTCTTTCCAAAATCATAGAGCATCGCATTATTTAAACCTTTAAAAATTCCTTTTTTCGCACAGTGGATAAAATGGTTTAGATAAATAGTATCCGGGTTCACCCGGACACCCTGCTCTACTCTATATTTTTCCGGAAGAAAATTAACTTCTCTCCAAAAGTCGGAAGAATCCACTCCATAATACTCAAAAATCGGTTCTTCCATATATCCATTTACTAATGTTTTATCAAAATCCCAGACAACTGCAATAATATTTGCCATATCTTACCCCTTATTAAAAATCATCCAAATGGATGTTTTCTTTTCATCTTCGAGCTAAGACAAGAAAGCCTCAGCATTCCTGCTACGATACTATTATATCTTATTTTGTAAATCTATGTCAACGAACATAACTCCCATACTTTTTTAATTCTTTTCCAGTTCTTTTTCCACTTTAAAAAACTTTATAAATAACTATAACACAAATAAAATCCCCATTACTGCGTATATGATGTGCAATAATTGGGATTTCATTTGTGTGTTTTACTTTATTCTTATATATGTGTTTATATGTGTCGTGTGTTATTGTTTATTTATATTTCTTTGTGTTTACGTTCGTATTCTTATTCTCCAAATACAGCTTTATAATCTGCCTGGAATTTTTCGATTCCCTGGTCTGTCAATGGATGCTTTGTCATCTGTTCGATTACTTTGTAAGGAACAGTAGCGATATCAGCGCCTGCAAGTGCACAATCTGTTACATGGATCGGATTTCTTACAGAGGCTGCAATAATCTCTGTGTCATATGCATAGATATCAAAAATTTCTGCGATCTGTCGGATTAAATCAACTCCTGGCTGGTTAATATCATCTAATCTTCCAATGAATGGGGAAACATATGTAGCGCCTGCATTCGCAGCAAGGATTGCCTGATTTGCAGAGAAGATTAGTGTAACATTCGTCTTGATTCCTTCTTTAGAAAGAACTTTCACTGCTTTTAATCCTTCTACTGTCATAGGAATCTTAACAACCATGTTCGGATGGATTGCTGCGATTTCACGACCTTCTTTAATCATTCCTTCCGCATCTGTTGTTGTAGCTTTTACTTCGCCACTGATTGGTCCGTCAACAATGGAAGTAATTTCTTTAATTACTTCTGTAAAATCTCTTCCTTCTTTTGCAATTAAAGAAGGGTTTGTTGTAACACCACAGATTACTCCAAGATCATTAGCTTTCTTAATGTCTTCTACATTAGCAGTATCCACGAAAAATTTCATTTGTTCAACCTCCATTTATTTTTGCTTTATTTGATACTACCAATATAACATGTAAAGAAAGAAAATGCAAGCATAAATAAAAGAAAAAATAAATAAAGATAAGTAAATAACGTTTTTTATTTTCTTTTTGTCTCGTTTTTTATTTTTTTCTCTTTTTTTACTGGAATAAATTTATATTTCACGCTATAATAATTGTGCTGTTTAGATTATAGCGGCAAACTACTTTTACAAAAATTCTAAACAGAGTACATACATACTATATTGGAGGATCTTGCCATGATGCAGTTAGAACGCCAGAAGAAGATTCTGGATTACTTAAATAAAAACAGAAAGGCTACAACTAAAGAGCTGAGTCAGCTTCTTGATGTGTCTGCTACTACAATCCGTACAGATTTAAATCAGATGGATAAAGAGAAACTCATTACAAAAACGCATGGTGGTGCAGTTTATAATGATAGAAGTCTTGATAATATTGAATTAACCGGAAGAGCTTATATTTTTGATGAAAGAGCTTTGGAAAACCGCAAGGAAAAGGAAGCAATCGCGAGCAAAGCAATAAAATTAATTAAAAATCATATGTGTATTTATCTGGATGCCAGTTCCACCTGCTATACACTTGGTATGAAGTTATCCGGCTTTACAAAGCTTACTGTTATTACAAACGGAATCAATCTGGCACTGGCATTAAAAGATGTTCCCGGAATCACCGTAATCTTAACCGGAGGAATCGTCACTTCTGTTTCTTCTTCCATTGAAGGCTTGCTTGGAGAAGATCTGCTCACAAAGATTCACACAGATATCGCTTTTGTATCTGCACGAGGCTTTTCTGTAGAGAATGGTCTGACTGACTTTAGTATTTATGAAGCAGATTTAAAACGACGCTGTGTAAAATCTTCCGCTAAAACGATTGCCTTAATCGACCATACGAAATTTAACACAACATCGATTTCTAGTTATGCATCATTAGATGACTTAAATATGGTCATTACGGATTTTGGTCTCTCAGAACATACAAAGTCCATCTATGAAAATGCCGGAGTAAATCTTGTATTGGCTAAAGAAGTCTAAGCCGAAGCTTGCTACTGATACTACTTCCTCCTTTTCTTTTGTGATCTTATATGTATTTTAGAAAACATTCAAGTCGAGCTGTCACTCACCACCTGAAAGAGGTGGGAGTCTTCTCGACTGAGATAAAAATATCCTGGCAAGTACAAATTTTTTCAACTTTGTAACATGTCCAGGATATTTTTATATTTTAAATCAGATGCGTGTCTTCTAATTTTTCCATAAATGCATCATTTAATTTTATGATCGGTTTTCTAAGTACCAATCCAAGTATAAGAGAAAGTATCAGGAAAATGCTCATTTTACCAAGAGAAGTCCAATACGTCATACCGTACATTCCCCCTATCGTCTCTCGAATCGCTCTCATGCTATGCACAAAAGGAAGCAATGGATATACTGCCTTGAAAAATGCCGGTGCTACTTCTATCGGAAAGGTACCTCCAGAACCCGCAACCTGTATAACAAGAAGAATAACCGATACCGCTTTTCCAATATCGCCAAAGGATACGGTCAAAGTATATATAATATTTACATACACAATACTGCTAAACCAGCCTGCCAGCATAAAGAGAAATGGATGTTTACACTGAATCCCAAGATAAAACAAATCACCAAGACAAATCAGCGTACTTTGCAATAATCCTACAATGAGAAAAATAATATAACGTCCAAGATATATCTGATAATTCTTTACTTTTTTAAGTCCCTCCACAGCGGCTTCTGAAACACCAACTTTTAACATAGCAACCAGCACGATTCCTCCTACCCATATAGAAAGCGTAGAATAAAATGGTGCCATAGAAGAACCATAATTTTCTATTGGATATAACTTCGTTGTATTTAAAGAAACCGGTGCAGATAAAAATGTAGAAATGTCTTCTGTATTATCTGATAGCAATGACTTTATATCAGATAAATTGCCGACATCTTGAAGCTTTGTAAGTTTATCTGTAAGTTTTTTTATCTGTTTTGCTGATCGATTCAAAAGATCACAAGAAGTAGTTATTGCTGCTTTTATATCTGTAAGATCATCTGCTGCATTTTCAGCGGTCTTACTGACCTTATCTGTTCCTGTATCTAACTTTTTCAGTAATCCGTCAACATCTGTTCCTGTATTATTTAAAGAAGAGGATAAATCTTCAATGCTGTCTTTCAGATTATCTTCATACTTAGACTGTACCTCAGATAAACTCTTTTTACTATCCTTTAATAACGAATCAATGTCTTCTTTCCCACTTTGTATATTTTCTGAAGAGTTACGAAGTTCATCCGCATTTGCTGCTAAACTTTCACTTAATTGTTTCTGAATTGCAACCGACTCATTTATTTTGGCAACAACTTCTCCTGTATAAGAAGATAATTCTGGATGATCTGTTCCCAGCGCAGAAATACTTTTTCCTAAAGAACTATAGGATGCTGCAATATTATCCATTTTTTCGGATAATGTCTCCATTATATCTGCTACTTTATCTGCATCTTTTGCCTGCGATTTAAAAGCATCATCAATAAGCTCTGATGCATCATCATAAAAAGAACTTCCGGCAGACAAAGCTTCATTAATGCCATTTGTTGCCCCGGATATTGTTTTCTTCACACCGGATAAAGAGGATTTTGTATTTTCCAGAGAAGTCAAGCTTTGCTTTGACTGCATTTTAGACTGTTCAAGATACTTTGATGTTGTTTCTAATAATTTCTGCGCAGACTCCACCATACCAGAAAATGTCTGCAGGGTACTTGCCGATGCAGACAAATCAGAAGTAATACGTTTCAGATTTGTAATCAAATTCGAAGTAATTGTTTCTGTTCCTGTTTTATCAGCCGCACTTGAAACCGTCTGCAATGCTGTCAGAGCAACATTAGATATTGTTTTTATAAAAACTTCATTTATCTGCGTCTGTATCGCTGTCGCTCCCTTATCTGTAACCTTTGGTGCAATCGCATTTTCTTTTGCATTAGAATAGTACATAATCTGCGGTTTTTGTACATCCTCTGTAAAAACACTCATCATATTTTTACTAAACTCTTTCGGAATGACAATAGCAGCGTAATACTTACCGGATTTCACGCCGTTCACTGCTTTCTTTTTTGTTGTGAAAATCCAGTCTAACTGTGTATTTTCATGTAATGCAGAAATAACCTGTTCTCCAAGATTTAAATTAACAGAAATCAAGTCTCCTTCGTATCCTTCATCCACTGTAGCAACCGCAACCTTTAATCCCCCTGTATTTTCATAAGGATTCCAGCTCGCCGCAATATTAAACCAGGCATAAAGAGAGGGAACAACAGTAATACCGACAATAACAATCATTGCAATGACATTCTTTCGGATACGTTTTACATCGCCTTTAAAAATGGCCCCTATATTTTTCATTATTCCTCTTCCTCTTTTTCCTGGGTACTGTAAAGTTTTACAGTCCTATTTTTGTTTAAAACCTTATATTTTCAAGGATTTCATCACTTTTTACGAATAAAAAAGCAATGACCCCCTTTTTCATGTATAATGTAAGTGACCAAAC
>NZ_VULP01000033.1:0-34615 GCF_009697165.1 Anaerobutyricum soehngenii
AGTTTTTGTGAGGACCTGTTGCCATGGTCACCAAATCTTCCAGAGAAATGCAGAAAGACAGAGAAAAAATAAGACCGCCGTTTGGCGGTCTAAAATTTTGTCAAGGTACGCACTATCTACCACTTACTTTTATTTTGTGGGATTCTCATTTTATCTCGTATATATAGGTAGAAGCAGTGATGGCTTCAATAAAGATTATCTTAGAAAGGATGAGTAAAATGAGAAAGACAGAAAGAAATTTTACAAACAAGGTTTTAGAAAGTAAGCGAGGAGATGTACAGGCAGTAAAGAGTAAAATCAAAAGCTCTGTAATGGCAACAGCTTTTTTGTTTGCCGCAACAATACCAATTGGTTTGTCTGTTCCAGCAGGAAATGTGCAGGCTGCTGTCGCCCAGCAAAAACAGGTTAAGAAAGTAAATCAGAAAGTAAAAACAAATACCTCAAAAGCAATCCCAACAATAGAATCTAGAAAAGTAACATCATCAACTATGATAAAGGCATATAAAAAATATTTAAGGAAAAATGTAAGTAATAAAAAATATTATGCCATCGCAAATATTGGGGACAATAATGCCCCTGTACTTTTAAGAGGAACACAAGGAGCAGAAAACGATAAAACGGGAAGACATTACACAGGATGCCAGATTTATTATTATAAAAATGGCAAAGTAGTAAAGATGGATACATTTAAAGATGGAGGCAGATGGCTTTTACTTTCAAAAAAAGATGGACAGAATTACCTTACAAACGGCGGTTCAGATTTCTCTATCCGAATTTGTGTTAAAAATGGAAACTTATACAGATATCAATATTATAACAATCATAACTGGAAAAAGAATCCTGAAAATAAATGGGCAACATCCATTGTAAAAATGAACGGTAAAGTTATTAAAAATATGGGATATTTGGATGGGACATTATACAGAAGACATACTGGTTATTATACTTATTTAAAGAATCCAGAAATCAGCTTTACAAAGAATGTGAAATAACTTCTGCTTGTTCCTATTTTACAAATTTATTGGGGGATTTGGAAATGGGAGCAGGAAGAATAGGAAATCTGTTTTTACTTCAGTAGCCAAAGAACAGCCTCCAGAAAGAGAAATAAGCTATATTTGTGGCCTGGGAGCAAAGGTTGGATGTGAGTGGTTAAGCGAACATTCAACCTGTAGCGACGAAAGTCACAAATATAGCTTATTTCTCTTTCTGGAGGCGTCTCCTTTGTTGCATAAGTCAAAATTTTTCTTGTATTTCTTGGAGAATAGGGTTAGAATAAAATCGTATATGTTTAAATATATGATGATGTTAAATCTGGAGGTTAATAAATAATGAAGATTATTATGTTAGGCGCTCCTGGCGCAGGTAAAGGAACTCAGGCAAAGAAACTTTCAGAGAAATATGGTATTCCACATATTTCCACAGGTGATATTTTCCGCGCTAATATTAAGAATAATACAGAACTTGGAAAGAAAGCAAAAGGATACATGGATGCAGGACAGCTTGTACCAGACGAACTGGTTGTTGATCTTGTAGTAGACCGTATTAAAGAACAGGATTGTTTTAAAGGATTTATCCTTGATGGTTTTCCACGTACCATTCCACAGGCAGAAGCTCTTGACTATGCTTTGAATAATCAGAATGAAAAGATTGATTATGCAATTAATGTAGATGTCCCTGACGAGAATATCATCAACAGAATGGGCGGAAGAAGAGCATGTGTTGGTTGTGGCGCTACATATCACGTAGTAAATATGCCACCTAAGAAAGAGGGTATCTGTGACCATTGCGGAGAGAAGTTAGTTCTTCGTGAAGATGATAAGCCGGAAACCGTTAAGAAGAGACTGCAGGTTTATCATGATCAGACCAAGCCTTTAATTGAGTATTACGATAAGAAGGGTTCTCTTTTAACAGTAGACGGAACTTTAGATATCAATGTAGTATTTGAAAAGATTACAAAGGTTCTTGGATAGAGTGTGTTTGAAATGAAAAGGGCTGTCGCGGTATCACTCTTATAGTGCGATAGCCTTTTTTATTATAAACTATTATAAACGAAAGGGTGTCTCATGAATAATACAGGAATAAAACCAAAAGTAATAGAAGAGATACGAACTTTTGCAAGAAAATATAATATAGATAAGGTCATATTATTTGGGTCAAGAGCCAGAGGCGATTATAAACGTACCAGTGATATTGATTTGGCTGTTGTAGGTGGTGATTTTGCAAGATTTGTTTTGGATGTAGATGAGGAAACATCAACATTGTTAGAATATGATATTGTTGATATGAGCAGAGAAATGCAGGATGAGTTAAGGCAGTCTATTATGCAGGAAGGAAAGATTTTATATGAAAAAGTATGAGAATTTTTGTTCTGCTTTATCTAATATGCAGGAAATTTATAAGTATGATCCACCATATGACACGGTTATTTTAACAGGTCTGGTTGGACTATTTGAAGTTTGCTTTGAACAGTCATGGAAAATGATGAAAGAAATTCTGGAATCACATGGGTATGAGGAGGGAGCAACCGGTTCTCCTAAAATTATTTTAAAAACAGCTTATAAGGCAGGTATGATTAAAGATGAGGAACTGTGGCTTAGAGCTTTGCAGGAGAGAAATAATGTAACGCATTCTTATAATGAAAAGATTGCGTTGGGAATTGTTATGCGGGCAAAAGAGGAATTTTATGATATGTTTTGTGAGTTAAAGATTGAAATTGATAAAAACTGGTTATAAAATATAAGTCCCAGAGTAGTTATAATGTACTGTAACTGTTATATAATGTGTAAGATAGATAAGTATGTGAACGTAGGATTACTATAGCATTTACATTTAGATATGGAGAAAATAATGGCAATTACAATAAAGAACGAACATGAAATTGCATTGATGCGTGAGTCAGGACGTTTACTGGCACTGGTTCACGAAGAGATGCGTAAGGAATTAAAAGAGGGGATGACAACAAAGGATATTGATCGGATTTGTGAGACAATGATCAGAGACTTTGGATGCATTCCTAATTTTTTGAATTATCAGGGATTTCCGGCTTCTGTATGTGTGTCGATTAATGATGAAGTTGTACATGGAATCCCTTCAAAAAAAAGATACATTGACAATGGAGATATCGTAAGCCTTGATGCAGGACTTATTTATAAAGGATATCATTCCGATGCTGCAAGGACACATGGTGTAGGAGAAATCAGTCCGGAAGCACAGAGGATTATTGATGTTACAAAACAATCTTTTTTTGAAGGTATTAAATTTGCAAAACCTGGCAATCATTTAGTTGATATTGCAAGAGGTATTCAGACTTATGCGGAAAACAACGGATATTCTGTTGTGCGTGATCTGACAGGGCATGGGATTGGAACGAAGCTTCATGAAGCACCGGAGATTCCGAACTTTGTGCAGAGAAGAAGAGGCGCTAAGATGCAAAAGGGAATGGCACTTGCGATCGAGCCGATGATCAATGAAGGAACCTATGATGTTTACTGGCTTGATAATGACTGGACAGTAGCAACGGTAGACGGAAAGCTTTCTGCACATTATGAGAATACGATTGCTATTACAGATGAGGGATGCGAGATTCTCACAATGCTTCCAGAAGAAAAAGAAGCTTTGCATAGTGAACAAAAAGAAAAGTGATTTTTTTATAAATTTTTACTTGGTAATGGAGAAGATTTATGCTAGAATATAAATTAGGTTATTTTGCCACATCCCTTTGCGGTCACGATAAAGGAAGAATTTACATGATTGTAAAGCAGGAAGGTGAGATGATTGGATTGTCGGATGGAGTAAGAAGAACCATTGATAATCCGAAGTGGAAAAAGAAGAAACATATTCAGATGATACGCTCTGAGAGAATGGCAGAAGCTTTTCCATCCCTGATTTCTTCGGAGGATGCCAATCAGAGGATCTATGATGAGATCGCTGGAATGGAAGGGCGTAAAGTAAGAAAGCAGGAGGATTAAATATGTCAAAATCAGATGTTATTGAAGTAGAAGGAAAGGTAGTCGAGAAGCTTCCTAACGCTATGTTTAAGGTAGAGTTAGAGAATGGTCATCAGGTACTGGGACATATCAGCGGAAAGTTACGTATGAACTTTATTAAGATTTTACCAGGAGATAAAGTGACAATTGAACTTTCCCCATACGATTTAACAAAAGGCAGAATTATCTGGAGAGATAAATAGATTAAAAGGTTTTGTATGATTTGACTGAAGAATGGCTAGAATTTTGTCGTTTTTCGGAAGAATTGTGCTTGCTTTTAATATAGAAAGATGATATAATAATTGCCGAACGTTTTGGAAAGGAGAGAAAATCGTGAAGGTTAGAGCATCAGTTAAGCCTATCTGCGAAAAATGCAAAGTCATTAAACGCAAAGGCGCAATCAGAATCATTTGCGAAAATCCAAAACATAAACAGAGACAGGGATAAAACCTTGCTTCCGGGTTCAGCAGAATTTGGGAGTGGAGAGTATATTCTTGATTTTGTTGTGTCATTGGTATGATATCCTTTCAATCTGAGTATTTACGTCAGATGCAAGAGAAACTATTGAGTTTTGCGGATATCATCAATTATTGCCACCGTCATGGCAATTAAGCAATTTTACGAAAAGCGGCTGTGGTGAGTAATCGCCAATATATTTTCGTAAAAAGACAGTGCGGGAAGACAGCACTGCCATGCAGCGCGAAAGAGTTTACAGTTTGTCTGTAACGATAAGACGGTCACGCTGTAGTCTGGGAATACTGTGTATTTCACGACATAAAACAATACTATAATTAAGGAAAACAAGACGAATCCAAACTTAAGACACGCTGAACATTTCACCGTACGCGGCAGCGATGAATTTTGTTGGATGAATATTTAGTGGAGGTGCACACATGGCTCGTATTTCAGGTGTTGATTTACCTAGAGAAAAACGTGTAGAAATCGGTCTTACTTATATTTATGGAATTGGAAAAACAAGTGCAGATCAGATTTTAAAAGCAGCAGACGTTAATCCTGACACACGTGTACGCGATTTAACTGATGACGAGGTTCGTCGTCTTAGCGAAATCATCAATGCAGATTATACTGTAGAAGGTGATTTACGTCGTGAGATCGCTATGAACATCAAACGTTTACAGGAAATTGGTTGCTACAGAGGAATCCGTCATAGAAAAGGATTACCTGTTCGTGGACAGAAGACAAAGACAAACGCTAGAACACGTAAAGGTCCTAAGAAAACTGTTGCAAACAAGAAGAAATAAGTAATTTAGAGATAAGTATTAATATAGATTAATCCTATAGGAGGGTTTCGTCAATGGCAAAGAAAGTGACCAAAAAGGTGACGAAGAAACGTGTTAAAAAGAATGTACAGCACGGTCAGGCTCATATTCAGTCATCTTTTAATAATACAATTGTAACATTAACTGACTCTGAAGGTAACGCTCTTTCTTGGGCAAGTGCTGGAGAAATGGGCTTCAGAGGCTCCAAAAAATCTACTCCATATGCAGCACAGATGGCAGCTGAAACAGCAGCTAAAGCAGCAGTGGTACACGGATTAAAGACTGTTGAAGTTATGGTTAAAGGACCAGGTTCAGGAAGAGAAGCAGCAATTCGTGCACTTCAGGCATGTGGTCTGGAAGTAACAAGCATCAAAGATGTTACACCAGTACCTCATAACGGATGTCGTCCACCAAAACGTAGAAGAGTCTAATAGGAGGTAAGTAAGAATGGCAATTGATAGAACTCCAGTCCTGAAGAGATGCAGATCCTTAGATATGGATCCTGTATATTTAGGAGTGAATAAGAAATCAAACAGAAAGTTAGTTCGTTCCAGCAGAAAGATCAGCGAGTATGGTCTTCAGCTTCGTGAAAAACAGAAAGCAAAATTCATCTACGGTGTTTTAGAAAAACCTTTCAGAAACTACTACGCTACAGCAGAGAGAATGAAAGGACTTACAGGTCCTAACTTAATGGTTCTTCTTGAGTCCAGACTGGACAACGTAGTATTCCGTATGGGATTTGCAAGAACAAGAAAAGAAGCTAGACAGATCGTTGGACATAAGCATGTATTAGTTAACGGTAAGTGCGTTAACATTCCATCTTACAGAATTAAAGCTGGCGATGTAGTTGAAATTAAAGAAAACAAAAAGACAATGCAGAGATACAAAGATATCGTTGAGGCAACTGGCGGTGTTCTTGTACCAGCATGGTTAGATGCTGATATCGAAGAGTTAAAAGGAACAGTTAAAGAACTTCCTTCTCGCGATATGATCGATGTTCCAGTTAATGAAACACTCATTGTCGAGTTATATTCTAAATAATAAATGATTCTTCTAATTGAATGCCTGCTATCATACAGGCATTCAATTATAGTATATGGAAGCTGGTAAACCTGGAATTGATTTTCCAATTAATTACCCAAAAGGAGGGTCCCATTCGTGTTTGAATTCGAAAAACCGAGAATTGAAATAGCAGAGATTTCAGAAGACAATAAATATGGTCGTTTTGTGGTGGAACCACTGGAAAGAGGGTACGGCACAACTTTAGGTAACTCCTTAAGAAGAATCATGTTATCTTCCTTACCAGGTGCAGCAGTAAGTGCAGTGAAGATTAAAGGCGTTCTTCATGAGTTCAGCTCTATTCCTGGTGTAAAAGAAGATGTCACTGAAATAATTATGAATATTAAAGAACTGGCTATCAAGAATAACAGTTCTTCTAACGAACCAAAACGCGCTTTTATTGAGTTCAGCGGAGAGGGTGTAGTTACAGCAGCAGACATCCAGGTTGACAGTGATATTGAAATCATTAATCCGGATTTAGTTATTGCAACTTTAAGTGGCGGTGCAGACAGCCATTTTGAAGCAGAGCTGACTATCACAAAAGGCCGTGGATATGTAGGCGCTGATAAGAACAAATCGGAAGATCAGTCCATTGATGTAATTGCAGTAGATTCTATTTATACACCTGTAGAGCGTGTTAATCTTACTGTAGAGAATACTCGTGTAGGTCAGATTACAGACTTTGATAAATTGACTTTAGATGTATTTACAAATGGAACACTGGCACCGGACGAAGCAGTGAGCCTTGCTGCTAAAGTTCTGAGTGAACATCTTAACCTCTTTATCGACTTATCTGAGAATGCTCAGAAGGCTGAGGTTATGGTAGAAACAGCTCAGGATCCGGTTGACAAAGTTTTAGAGATGAATATTGACGAATTAGAATTATCTGTTCGTTCATATAACTGCTTAAAGAGAGCAGGTATCAATACTGTTGAAGAACTTACAAACAAGACACCTGAAGATATGATGAAGGTTCGTAACCTTGGACGTAAGTCTCTTGAAGAAGTATTAGCTAAATTAAAAGAATTAGGTCTTTCCTTAAATAATAGCGAAGAGTAATTCTTACCATAAACAAAGTAATATAGACCCGCTTAGGCTGAAGGTATTAGTAGGCATGGCGAAAAATAAACAGGAGGTCCATTAAAATGGCAAAATACAGAAAATTAGGAAGAACATCTAACCAGAGAAAAGCTTTATTACGTAACCAGGTTACACAGCTTCTCTATCATGGAAAGATTCGTACTACAGAAGCAAAAGCAAAAGAAATCCGTAAAATTGCAGAAGGCTTAATCGCACTTGGCGTTAAAGAAAAAGACAACTTTGAAGTTGTTAAGGTTCAGGCTAAAGTAGCTAAGAAAGACGCAGAAGGCAAGAGAGTTAAAGAAGTAGTTGACGGAAAGAAAGTAACTGTTTATGAAACAGTTGAAAAAGAAATCAAAAAAGATTTACCATCCAGACTTCATGCAAGACGTCAGATGTTAAAGGTATTATACCCTGTAACTGAAGTTCCTGCAGAAGGAAAAGGAAGAAAAGCAAATACAAAGAAAATTGATCTTGCTCAGAAAATCTTTGATGAGTACGCTCCTAAATATGCTGAACGTAACGGTGGTTACACAAGAATCGTTAAAATTGCTCAGCGTAAAGGTGATGCTGCATTAGAAGTTATCATTGAATTAGTTTAATTTTACGTGTGTTGACTTTCATTTAGTTCAATAGACAAAATAAAAATCTTATAATTGCAAATGTATCCTTAGTACAAGAGTTTGATGCAGTTAAGCATCGAATTCTTAACAACTAAAGATACAAACGCAATTATAAGATTTTTTTGTTTTTAATAAATAGATATTTAATGTTATAAAAAAATAGGGTATAATGGGTGTTAGCTTTGTCAAACTAAGATTGATAATTAATGGAGAATAAAATCAGATGAATTTGATCGATGTGAAAAATCTTTTATTTAACTATAAAATATATTCCGGGGAAAAAGAAGAAGTTATTGAACATACAGCGATTGATCATGTTTCTTTGTCAATTAAGAAAGGTGATTTTGTCGGAATTCTTGGTCATAACGGATCGGGAAAGTCAACACTTGCAAAACAGCTTGCTGCTTTACTAAAGCCATCCGGTGGAATAATTTATGTTAATGGAATGGATACGGCGAAAGATGAACTACTTCTTCCTATTAGGAAGACAGCGGGAATGGTATTTCAGAACCCAGATAATCAGTTGATTGGAAATATCGTGGAAGAAGATATCGCTTTTGGTCCTGAGAATATGGGGATTCCCAGAGAAGAAATTGAGGAAAGAATTACGAGAGCATTAGAAGCTACGGGAATGAGTGCATATCGGGAACATTCTCCGAATGCACTTTCCGGTGGACAAAAACAAAAAATCGCGATATCCGGGGTGCTTTCGATGGAACCGGAATGTATTATTTTTGATGAGCCAACGGCGATGATTGATCCAGAAGGCCGAAAAGAGGTATTGAAAGCGATTTATGATTTGAATCGTTTAAAACATATTACGATTATTTATATAACACATTTCCTTGATGAAGTCAGTAAGGCAGATTATCTGTATGTGATGAAGCAAGGAGCCATTACGTTAGAAGGCTCTCCGGAAACATTATTTAAGATGCCAGATCAATTAACAGAAAATAATCTAGAACTTCCGTTTGAGATTTCGTTTATTGCAGAATTAAGAAAAAAAGGTCTGAATATACCGAAAGAAATATATACAAAGAAGCAACTACTTGAGTTTTTTAAATGCCGGCAGCAAGAAGAAAGTTTCTTGTTCACTGAAAAGAAAGTAGAGAATCAACAGAAGAAATGTATTGCAGAAACAGAGAAAGAAAAAGGCATTGTTCTGAAAAATATCAGTTATCAGTATAAAAAAAGAAGTGCTGAGGAAGCAAAAGATGCGTTACAAGACGTTTCATTATCTATAAAACCTGGAGAATTTGTAGCGATTGTAGGGAAGACCGGATCAGGAAAGTCAACATTGATTCAACATTTAAATGGACTTTTGCAGCCACAAAGTGGACAATATTTTTTTGAAGGCCAGGATATATGGTCGAAAAAGTATGATTTAAAAAAACTCAGGCAGAAGGTAGCACTTTGTTTCCAATATCCTGAATATCAGCTTTTTGAGGAAACTATATTAAAGGATATCGCATTTGGACCGAAAAATCTTGGTTTTGATAAAAAGAAATGTGAAGAAAAGGCTCGGTATGCAATGAAGCTTGTGGGCCTGCCAGCAGAACTTGAAAAGGTTTCTCCGTTTTCATTATCCGGAGGACAAAAAAGGAGAGTAGCTTTGGCCGGAATTTTAGCTATGGAACCAGAATATCTTATTTTAGATGAACCAGTAGCCGGAATGGATGCTCCTGGTAAAAGGATGTTATTTCAGCTTTTGCATCATCTTAACAAAGACAAAGGAATTACAATTGTACTTGTTTCTCATAACATGGATGATGTTGCGGCACATGCAGATCGCGTATTAATTATGGAAGATGGAACTCTGAAAATGGATGGAACGACCAGAGAAATATTTGCAAGGAAAGATGATCTTACAACGACGGGACTTGGAATTTCTCAAACAGTAGAATTTTACCTGGAATTAAGGAAAATGCAGATACAGGAAAGCATAGATTCTAACAGACAAACATTGCAAAATGAGAATGCCATTCCTCTTACCATAGAAGAACTGGCAGAATGTATTATAGGAGGCAGCGAATGATTCGGGAAATGACATTAGGACAATATTATAAAGCAGATTCCGTACTTCATAAACTGGATGCTCGTGTAAAACTTTTAGGGACATTGCTTTTTGTTATTACTTTATTTTTTCCGAAAAGTTTATTAAGTCTTGGAATTGCAACAGTATTTCTTGCTTTCACAATAAAGCTGTCAAAAGTACCATTTTCTATGATGATTCGAGGTGTAAAACCACTGTTTGTTATTATCTGTTTTTCAGCGATTATTAATATGATCAGTGTGGGAGGAGAAGTATTAATAAAACTTGGACCGGTATCCATTACGAAGCAGGGCTTATGGATGGCATTTTATCTTGTTATACGTTTAGTGTACCTTGTCATCGGTTCGTCAGTTATGACATTTACGACAACACCGAATCAGCTTACGGATGGACTTGAAAAAGGGTTTCAATTTCTTAAAAAAGTGCATATTCCTGTACATGAAATTGCTATGATGATGTCGATTGCTCTTCGCTTTATTCCAATTTTAACAGAAGAACTTGATAAGATCATGAAAGCACAGATGTCAAGAGGTGTTGATTTTGAAAGTGGAAATATTTTAGAACGAGGAAAAAAGCTGATTCCTGTTTTAGTACCACTCTTTATCGCAGCGATCAGAAGAGCTTCCGATCTTGCAATGGCAATGGATGCGAGATGTTACAATGGTGGGGAAGGAAAGACAAGATTACATCCCCTTGTTTATAAAAAACAAGATTATGCCGCATATGGAATCATGCTTTTATATGTAGCAATTATGATTTTTTGTAGTTTTATTTTAATATAAGAAATATATGATGTTGGTATCAAAAGTTCTCTTTCAGGCAAGCCTGCATCGGCTTTCTGACTTTTTGACCCTGATATTAATATATGTTACTATATAAAAGATGTTAGAATAATCAGTGCTGCATACTGATAAACATAGGAGAGAGAATAAAACTTATGAAACGATTTAAATTAGTAGTGGCCTATGATGGGACAAACTATTGCGGCTGGCAGATTCAACCGAATGGGATTACGATAGAAGAAGTACTGAATAAAACATTGAGTGATTTTTTAAAAGAAGAGATACACATAATCGGAGCAAGCAGAACAGATTCTGGAGTACATTCTTTTGGAAATGTAGCAGTATTTGATTCAGAGACAACGATTCCTGCAGAAAAACTTTGTTTTGCATTAAACCCACAGCTTCCAGAAGATATACGAATTGTGTCTTCTGCGCAGGTGGCGGATGATTTTCACCCAAGATATTGTGATACAAGGAAAACATATGAATATCATATTCAAAATGGAAAGATTCCTCTGCCAACAGAGAGGCTTTATTCTCATCTTGTCATCTTTCCATTAGATGTAGAAGCGATGCAGGAAGCCGGACAATATCTTGTTGGAACACATGATTTTAAAAGTTTTTGCGCTTCAAAAACACAGGCACAGACAACGGTAAGAACTGTGACAGGAATAGAAGTGGAAACTCATTCACTTTCAGAAGGAGAATATCCATCTCAGAAAGTAATAATCCGCGTAACAGGAGAAGGTTTTCTCTATAACATGGTCCGCATTATCAGTGGAACACTAATTAAAGTAGGATTAGGAGTCTATCCACCAGAGCATGTAAAAGAGATACTTGCAGCCTGCGATCGTTCAAAAGCAGGAGAAACCGTTCCGGCAAAAGGGCTTTTTTTGAAAAAGATTGAATATTTGTAAATTACAGGACGTAAAAAATTAAAAAACCCCATATTTTGTGGCAAAAATATTGTTGACACACTGAAAAGAGTGTTATATAATATGAAATTGTGGTATGCATATAAAATGTAATCTCAAAAGCCCCGAGATGCATTTTGTCATATACCTGCGTAAGCAGGATTGATATGATGGAGGGTCCGGACAGCCAGGAAGTCATATCTGAACCGTTGATTTTTTTAGAATAAACAGGAGGAGAACTACTCATGAAAAGTTTTATGGCTAGCCCATCTACCATCACTAGAGACTGGTATGTAGTTGATGCTACAGGACATACATTAGGACGTCTTGCATCTGAAGTTGCAAGTGTTTTAAGAGGAAAGAACAAACCGATCTTCACACCTCATATGGATTGCGGTGACTATGTAATCATCGTTAACGCTGACAAGATCAAAGTATCCGGTAAGAAGTTAGATCAGAAGATCTACTATCACCACAGCGATTATGTTGGTGGAATGAAAGAAACAACATTAAGAGAAAAATTAAACAAGAAACCAGAAGAAGTTATCGAACTTGCCGTAAAAGGTATGCTTCCTAAAGGACCTCTTGGAAGACAGATGTATACAAAGCTTTTCGTATACGCTGGACCTGATCACAAACATGCTGCACAGCAGCCTAAGGAATTAGCAATCTAGTATTAATTTAAGGAGGAAAAGTAAGTGGCTACTACAAGATATTACGGAACTGGTAGAAGAAAAAGCAGTGTTGCAAGAGTATATCTCGTACCAGGAACAGGTAAAGTAACAATCAATAAAAAAGACATGGATGAATATTTTGGATATGACACATTAAAAGTAATCGCTCGTCAGCCATTAGAATTAACATCCACAGCAGATAAATTTGACGTATTAGTTAATGTACACGGTGGCGGATACACAGGACAGGCTGGTGCGATCAGACACGGTATTGCAAGAGCATTACTGGAAGCTGACCCAGAATTCCGTCCAGCATTAAAGAAAGCTGGATATTTAACTCGTGACCCACGTATGAAAGAAAGAAAGAAATACGGTCTCAAAAAAGCTCGTAGAGCACCTCAGTTCAGCAAGCGTTAATTTCGTTTACTCGAACTACAAATTTCAAACAGCAGCGCAAGAACCTCTCAGGGGAGCAATCCTTTGGGAGGTTTTTTTGTGGAATGTAGTATCGAAGTATTTTTGCACAACTGACGAAAAATTTTCTCGCAAAAACAAGTACAAAAATACTCCGATACTACATTCAGTAGGAATTGGATAAGTTTTAGTTTATCTCAGTTGAGATGATTTTAGAAAGTTAGGAAAGGAACTTTGCCAGTTTGATTGACGAGAGCCTCTTGTTATAGTAAAGTCATTATAGTAAATTTGAAATTCAAGTCGAGCCGCCGCGAGACTTGGCGCGTGATTCTGGTTAGCATAAGCTGAGATAAATAGAATTTTAAGGAGAATATATGAGTATTTTAAATGTAGAGCATTTGACCCACGGTTTTGGAGACAGAGCGATATTTAACGATGTTTCTTTTCGACTGTTAAAAGGAGAACACATCGGTCTTGTCGGTGCAAATGGCGAAGGAAAGTCCACATTTATGAGTATTGTTACCGGAAAAATGATGCCGGATGAAGGAAAAGTAGAGTGGGCGAAAAATGTAAATGTTGGATATCTTGACCAGCATGCGGTATTAGAAGCAGGAATGACAATTCAGGATGCATTAAAATCTGCGTTTGATCCTTTATTACAAAAAGAAGAACGAATGAATGAAATCTGTGATCTGCTTGGTTCTGCTGATGAGAAAGAAATGGAGCTTCTCATGGAGGAATTGGGACTGATTCAGGATGACCTTACTCTTCATGATTTTTATACTATTGATGCAAAGGTAGAAGAAGTAGCAAGAGCGCTTGGCCTGTTAGATCTTGGATTAGATCGTGATGTTACAGATTTAAGTGGTGGACAGAGAACAAAAGTCCTTCTTGGTAAACTTTTATTAGAAAAACCGGACATTCTTTTGTTAGATGAGCCTACCAACTATCTTGATGAAGAACATATTGCATGGCTGAAAAGATATTTGCTCGATTACGAGAATGCATTTATTTTAATTTCTCACGATATTCCTTTCCTGAATGAGGTTGTTAATATCATTTATCATATGGAAAATCAAGAGCTGAATCGTTACGTCGGAGATTATGAACATTTCCAGGAAGTTTACGCAGTAAAAAAAGCACAGCTTGAAGCGGCATATCGCCGTCAACAGCAGGAAATCAATGAATTAAAAGACTTCGTAGCGAGAAATAAAGCACGAGTTTCCACAAGAAATATGGCAATGTCCAGGCAGAAAAAACTCGATAAAATGGAACTTATTGAATTGGCAGCAGAAAAACCAAAGCCAGAATTTAACTTCCGTTATGGCCGTACTCCAGGGAAAATGCTCTTTGAAACAAAGAAACTTGTAATTGGTTATGATGAGCCATTATCAAAACCTTTAGATTTTTATATGGAACGTGGGCAAAAAATTGCCTTAATTGGAACAAACGGAATTGGAAAAACAACATTATTAAAGAGTTTACTTGGACTAATCCCACCTCTTTCAGGAAGCTGTGAAAAAGGAGAAAATCTTCAGATTGGTTACTTTGAACAGGAAGTAAAAGGAGAAAACCCAAATAGCTGTATTGAAGAAATATGGGAAGAATTTCCTGGATTTACCCAGTATGAAGTGCGTTCCGCCCTTGCAAAATGTGGACTCACCACGAAACATATCGAAAGCAAAGTACGCGTTTTAAGTGGAGGAGAACAGGCAAAAGTCCGTCTCTGTAAACTTATCAATAAAGACACCAATGTTCTTTTGTTGGATGAGCCTACCAATCATCTTGATGTAGATGCAAAAGAGGAATTAAAAAGAGCATTACTCGACTACCGAGGCAGCGTTCTTCTTATTTGCCATGAACCGGAATTCTATAAAGATGTCGTAAACGAAGTCTGGGACATGAGTAAATGGACCACAAAAGTACTATAAACTCCTGATTTGATGGACTAAAGAAACGAAACCCAGAAATGTTATATAGAATAAAATATGAAGATAGTCGCGGCATAGAAAATGCCTGACCGGCATTTTTATTTGCTCCGACATCACATTTTATTCTATATAACATTTCTGGGTTTCTGTTCTTTGGCGCCAGATGGAATCAGAAGTTTTGCCTGATAAAAATAAGGGATTTGTCCAGAAATCTACGATTTTCATTCAGATAAAATCTCCAGAAGGAATGCGTCAATCCTTTAGACTTTAATTTCCTGGAAAGTCATATCCTTCTGGTACATTCCACGTTGCCTAACTGTGGATTTAGAATAATCAGAAAAAAGAAAAAAATAATACATCCCAGATGCGGCTTGGGAGCGTGTTTAAAATGCGGATGAGCATTTTAAACGTAGCGACTACAGAGCAGATGGTATGTATTATTTTTTTCTTTTTTCGTCTATTACCAAATCTACAAATCAGAAATTTTCTTGAAGGAATTTTAAATATCGGGTAAAATGTTTTGTGAATAAAACACTAGGAAGGGTATATTTATGTCACTTATTGTAATAAAGAAAATTATAGAGATGTTTATGATACTGCTTGTAGGCGTAATAATCTACAAAGGGAAGATTATTGATGATGTTAGTACGAAGCATCTTTCAAATGTACTGCTGTTGTTAGTTTCTCCGTTATTGATTGTTCAGTCGTATCAGATTGATTTTAATAAGAAGCTTTTGTATGGATTACTCTGGGCCTTACTGGCTTCTTTTCTTACCTTTTTGTTTATGATCATTGTATCGGAGTTCCTTTTTCATGGGGATAAGAACCGTAGTTCTGTGGAAAAAATCGCAGTATCCTATTCGAATTCTGGTTTTATTGGGATTCCTTTAATTAGTGGAGTACTTGGAGATAAGGGTGTCTTTTATATGACGGCCTATATCACAGTCTTTAACGTATTGCTTTGGACACATGGCGTTGTTTTAATGGGAGATAGTAAGGATTTAAAAGGAGCATGGAAGAATTTCTTAAGTCCGGCGATTATTGCGGTTATCGTAGGAATTATATTATTTTTATTTCAGCTTCGACTGCCTCAATTTATTGAAAATCCTTTGGAAATGATTGCTTCAATGAATACACCGCTTGGAATGATTGTTGCAGGAGCCAATCTTGCTCAAGGGAATATTTTAAAGAGCCTAAAGAACAAACGCCTATATTATTTAAGTTTTATAAAGCTTATTGTATATCCATTGGCAGGGCTTGTTATCTTATGGCTACTGCCACTTGAGTTTGAGGTAGCATTTACCGTATTTATCGCATTGGCCTGTCCGGCAGGAACTTCGGTTGTAATGTTTGCACAGCGGTATGATAGAGACGCATATTACGGTTCAGAGATATTTGTGATTACGACACTGTTGTCGGTAGTGACGATACCGTTATTGTCAGTGATAGCAGTTGGATTATTAAAGTAAGAAAAAATTACATAAAAATAATCGCGATGTAAAAATACCTCTTTTCAGTATTTTTACATCGCGATTATTTTTATGTTTTACTATATATAGTTTCAGTATTTTTATTAGTTCACTGGTAATAAACTAGTAATTATTTATCTCCGAAGTATCTCTTAAGTAATCCTTCGAATGCTTTTCCATGTCTAGCTTCGTCACGAGCCATCTCATGAACTGTATCATGGATTGCATCAAGATTTAAAGCCTTTGCGCGTTTTGCAAGATCGAACTTACCAGCAGTAGCACCGTTTTCAGCCTCTACACGTACTTTGAGGTTCTCTTTTGTGCTTGGAGAAACTACTTCGCCAAGTAACTCAGCAAACTTAGCTGCATGCTCAGCTTCTTCATAAGCAGCTTTTTCCCAGTATAATCCGATTTCAGGATATCCTTCGCGGTGAGCAACACGTGCCATAGCAAGATACATACCTACTTCGCTGCACTCGCCTTCAAAATTAGCTCTTAAGTCAGCCTTAATATCTTCTGGAACATCACTTGCAACACCTACAACATGTTCAGCAGCCCATGTCTTCTCTTCTGTCTGCTCAATAAACTTAGAAGCAGGTGCCTTACAAAGTGGGCAAAATTCCGGAGCAGCTTCACCTTCATAAACATATCCACATACACTACATACAAACTTCTTCATAATAAATAATCTCCTTTTCTAAAATAAATGTCTGATAACTATTAAGATGGCGTCTTATTCGTTATCGAAAGCATATAAGTAACATTGCATAGTAATGAAAAATTCTTTTGAAAAAGTAATAATAATCATTACTGTTTTATAATAACCTAAAGATGAAAATTTGTCAACAAAAAAATTAAAAAAATATTTATGTGTAGATTTCGTATAGACGAAAAAAGAACGAATACCCTATCCCATTTGCTCTGTAGTCGCTGTGTTTAAAATGCTTGTTTGCATCTTAAACACACTCCGAAGCCGCATATGGGATAGGGTATTCGTTCTTTTTTCTGACTATCTAAATCCACAATCGGTGAGAATGGGGATTCTCCAGAAGAGTATAACTTTCCAGGAACTTAAATTTCGAGAAACTGACATTTATATAAGGAGTTCTATTTCTTCTGTTGTATCCCCTGCTATTTTCTTTTGAGGAAAAATAAGCATTTAGCGCAAAGTCACAAAATGCAATACTTATAACAATTCTTTTTTCTTTATCATAGTTTTTTGCAATTCAGCATAAAATTTTGTTTCAGCAGCTATTTGTTTTGATAACAAATAGCAAATTAGTAATTTCTGTTGGAAAAAGAAGGGGATTCGCCAGAAGATTATGAGAGTTAACTAGCGAAAAATTCTCTAGAAGGTTATAGATTCTCGGGAAATTGAAGCCTAAGGGATTGACACATTTCTTCTGGAAGTTTCCATCTGAATAAAAAGCGTAGACTTTTGGAGAATCCCCATTCTCACCAACTGTAGATTTAGAATAGCCAGAAAAAAGAAAAAAATAATACATCCCAGATGCGGCTTCGGAGCGTGTTTAAGATGCGAACGAGCATCTTAAATACAGCGACTACAGAGCAGATGGGGTGTATTATTTTTTTCTTTTTTCGTCTACACGAAATCTACAAATTACGATTTTTGAGCACAAGCTGCACAATATCCTCGGAAGGTAATGGTATAGTCAGAAATGATTCCATCGAAGCCTTCACCAATGTCTTCTTGTGGATGAACAGAAGGTTTGAATGGAATATCCTGAAGACATCCACAGGATTTACATTGAAAATGTGCATGAGGAATTGTCTGGCCATCGAAATGATCAGCATGATTCTCGCAGGTGATCTTCATGATTTTTCCTAAAGAAGTTAATAAGGAAAGGTTACGGTATACAGTTCCAAGACTAATATTAGGAAAGCTTTCGCGCAGTTCCTGATAAATAATGTCGGCGGTAGGGTGATCATGATGACTCATGACACATTCTAATATGGCATTTCTTTGACGGCTGTTCTTCATTGGCGCGCTCATATTTATTCTCCTTTCATAAATGGGTTTCATGATTCTATAAACTGATACAGGGTCAAAAGATATTTGATTCCTGAATTGATGTCACGAATTACTTCGTAGTTAACGCTGTTTCCATAATTTTGAATAGTCAATATAATTTGTATCAAATGATAACAATAAGAGTTACTATTTTTATAATATTGTATTTTTTTTCTTATGTCAAGAAGAATTAAGAAGGTTCATAAAAGCGGGGATATAATTCACAAAAGATAACCTTTAAAAAATATTGACAAAGAAATGTGGGAATAGTATGATACTAGAGTCAAAAGGTCATTTTGTACTGTTTTTAAGGGAAGTGGCTTTGAAGTTTTAAAGATAGCGGCGTTGCTGCTACGTAACTTGTGGACGGATCATTTGTGTGATCTGAAGTTGAATGATTTTGAACATTATTAACACATTTTATAAAAAGGAGATTTTTTCTTATGTTAGAAAAGATGAAAGAGATTATTGCGGAGCAGTTAGGTGTCGAAGAAGATGAGATTACACTGGATACTTCTTTTAAGGAAGATTTAGGTGCGGATTCTCTTGATTTATTTGAGCTTACTATGGCGCTGGAAGAGGAGTATGATACAGAGATTCCTGCTGAAGAACTTGCTGACATCGAAACAGTTGGAGATGTTATTGAGTACTTAAGAGAGAAGGGAATTGACGAATAAGCAGCGTGATTGATGCTGATCCTGCCCTGCTATGGGAAGGGCTGATGAACAGGTATTGGGGAGTGGACAGATAATCCTCAGTACCTTTTTTCACGTAAGAATAGTTATGAGAACGGTTATGTTATAAATTTGTAATGATTTGTCAAATGAGTTGCGGAATGAATTGTAAAATCTTACGAAACTAAGTCAGTATGCGCTTAGTGATAAAAAACTATTGGAAATTCGATTTATTTCGTTTATAATAATATCGGGTGTGTCAGCATTTTGAATAGTACACCGGGATACGATTTTGATATTGGTTATTTAGAGTGATTATTTAATCAGTATTTATGGATAAAAGACATGGAGTTTATAAGGAAAGGAGATTCCTAATGGCTACGGATATTGGAATTGATTTAGGTACTGCGAGTATTTTAGTATATGTAAAGGGGAAGGGTGTCGTATTAAAAGAGCCTTCAGTGGTTGCTTTTGATGTAGATACGAGAAAGATTAAGGCAATCGGTGAAGAGGCGCGTCTGATGATTGGACGTACTCCTGGTAATATTGTGGCGGTTCGTCCTTTAAGACAGGGTGTAATCAGTGATTACTCCGTTACAGAGAAGATGCTTAAGTATTTTGTTCATAAGTCAGTGG
Organism: Anaerobutyricum soehngenii; assembly: GCF_009697165.1. Classification (NCBI taxonomy): domain Bacteria; kingdom Bacillati; phylum Bacillota; class Clostridia; order Lachnospirales; family Lachnospiraceae; genus Anaerobutyricum; species Anaerobutyricum soehngenii. The sequence continues at coordinate 19,608 of NZ_VULP01000033.1, forward strand.
GCAAGAGTTTATTTGGAAGAAAGCCAAGAATTTCTGTTTGTGTTCCTAGTGGAGTAACAGAAGTAGAGAAGAAGGCAGTAGAAGATGCAACATATGCAGCAGGAGCAAGAGATGTAAAGATTATCGAGGAGCCGGTAGCAGCAGCAATCGGAGCTGGTATCGATATTGCGAAGCCATGCGGTAATATGATTGTAGATATCGGTGGTGGTACTTCTGATATTGCGGTTATTTCTCTTGGAGGTACCGTAGTAAGTACATCGATTAAGGTTGCCGGTGATGATTTTGACGAGGCAATCGTTCGTTATATGAGAAAGAAGCATAATCTGTTGATCGGTGACCGTACAGCAGAAGATATTAAGATTCAGGTAGGAAGTGCATATGCACGTGCAGAAGAATCTTCTATGGAAGTGAGAGGACGTAACCTTGTAACAGGTCTTCCTAAGACAGTTACCGTAACTTCCGAAGAAACAAGAGAGGCACTTCGTGAAGCGACAGCACAGATTGTAGAAGCAGTTCATAGTGTATTAGAGAGAACTCCACCTGAATTAGCAGCAGATATTTCTGATCGTGGAATCGTACTGACCGGTGGTGGAAGTATGTTACAGGGATTAGAACAGTTGATTGAAGAGAAGACAGGAATTACAACGATGACAGCCGATGACCCAATGACAGCAGTTGCGATTGGTACTGGCCAGTACATTGAGTATCTTGGTACAAAGTAGGAGATTTTAAATGGCTCATCTGGAAGGATATGTAAGTCATATTCGCTTTCATAATGAGGAGAATGGATATACAGTAATGGACATTGAAACAACCCACGGGGACGAAGTCCTCGTGGGAAATTTTCATTATATCAATGAAGGAGAATATATCTGTGCAGAAGGTGAATATGTAGATCATCCGGCGCATGGACCACAGTATCGGATGACATCGTATACTGTAAAGGAGCCGGAAGATAAGGCGGCGATGGAACGCTATCTTGCATCTGGTGCGATTAAAGGAATGGGAGCTGCGCTGGCTGCAAGAGTGATTAAAAAGTTTAAAGGGAATACATTTGACATCATTGAAAGTGAACCGGAGCGTTTGGCAGAAGTAAAGGGAATTTCACTGAAAAAGGCGATGGATATTGCAGTGCAGTTTCAGGAAAAGCAGGAGATGCGCCATGCGATGATGTTTTTATCGGAGTATGGAATTACCAGTCGTTTTGCGGTTCGTATTTTTGAGGAATATGGCAACAAGATGTATGATATCCTGAAGACGAATCCATATAAACTGGCAGAAGATATTACAGGAATTGGTTTCCGGGCAGCGGATGCGATTGCGGCAAAGGCTGGTATAGCACCAGATTCCGATTTTCGTGTGTGTGCAGCTATTTTATATGCTCTTCAGCAGGCTTCTCTTTCTGGCCATGTATATTTACCAAAAGATGTTTTGTGCCGAAGTGCAGGGCAGCTTCTTTCTATGTCACCGGAATTTATAGAAGACCATCTGATGGAGTTAGTTCTTGATAAGAAACTGATGATTCGGACTGTGAATGAAGAGGAACATGTTTATTTGAGTTCTTATTATTTTATGGAGCTGAATACTTCAAGGATGCTTTTAAATCTTGATCTGGAATTCCCGATGGAAAAGGGCGCTTATGGAAAGCGGATCAGTGAACTGGAAGAAAGCATGGATTTTCAGCTTGATCTTTTACAAAAACAGGCAGTGGAAGAAGCACTTACGAAAGGGGTTGTCGTAGTGACCGGTGGTCCGGGAACAGGAAAGACAACAACCATTAATCTTATGATTCGCTGCTTTGAAATGGAACACATGGATATTGTTCTTGCAGCACCGACCGGACGTGCAGCGAAGAGAATGACGGAAGCGACTGGATATGAGGCAAAAACGATCCATCGACTTTTGGAAGTTTCTGGTGGAATCGAGGAGGGAAGTAGTTCTCATTTTGAAAAAAATGAGGAGAATCCAATCGAGGCCGATGTGGTGATTCTTGATGAGATGTCCATGGTAGATATTCATTTAATGTATTCTCTTCTAAAAGCAATCGTTCCGGGAACAAGGCTCATACTTGTAGGGGATTCGAATCAGCTTCCAAGTGTAGGACCGGGAAACGTTTTGAAGGATATTATTGATTCAGAAGCGTTTAGTGTAGTGCGTCTTTCTAAAATATACCGTCAGGCAGAGAGCAGCCATATTGTTCTTAATGCACATAAAATTAATGCAGGCGAACTTATTACCTTAAATAATAAGAACAAAGACTTTTTCTTTTTTGAAAAACAAGATGTCCGCTCAGTAATGGGAGCGCTCATTTATCTGGTAAAAACCAAGTTGCCGGAATATATTGGTACATCTCCGTTTGAAATACAGGTTCTGACACCAATGCGTAAAGGAGAACTTGGTGTGGAACATTTGAATGAGGTTCTTCAATATTATCTGAATCCTGCATCAGAATCCAAGAAAGAAAAGGAAGGACGTACAGGAGTCTTTCGTGAGGGCGATAAGGTAATGCAGGTAAAGAACAATTATAAGCTTGAATGGAAGATTATGAATGCAAAAGGCTTCTCCGTTGAAGAAGGACTTGGAGTATTCAACGGAGATATGGGTGTGATCAAGCAGATTAATACATATTCTGAACGGATTACCGTTGTATTTGATGAGAACCGGGAGGTAGAATATCCATACTCAAACCTGGATGAATTAGAACTTGCCTATGCAATTACAATTCATAAATCACAGGGAAGTGAATATCCGGCAGTAGTACTGCCGCTTCTTAGCGGACCTCCGATTCTTTGTAACAGAAATCTTCTATATACAGCAATTACAAGAGCGCAAAAGTGTGCAGCTATCGTGGGAAGGCAGTCTATGGTAGAACAGATGATTCATAATGAGACAGAACAAAAGCGGTATTCTGGATTGAATGAATGTCTCAAAGATGGAATCTGATCAATCTCTTGCCATACCGATACAGATCGATAAAACAAAAACATTAGGAATGCCGGCGCTTAAAAGAATACGGGTGCAGGCTTCCATAGTAGCGCCGCTTGTATAAATATCATCAACAAGCAGCACAGACAGGGAAGTGTTTGTTTGAACAAGGTTATCATATCGTGAATTAAAGCGAAATGCTTTCTTTAGATTATTAAGCCTGGATTGTGGAGTAAACTGTTTTTGTGGGAGAGTATCCACAGAGCGAATCAGCATATCAGGATAATGAGAGAGGTTAAATATCAGAGCAATTCTGCGGCTAAGCAGTTCAGCCTGATTATAACCTCTCTTTTTATATTTATTTTTATGAATAGGAACAGGTATGACTGCGTCAATCCCCAGACTTTCTATTGCTGCATAAATTCTGGAAGGGCTGTGAGAATACCTTTTGGAATAAATGTGAAAATAATTCTGAGAATACTGCTGAAAGAAAAGTTCCCAGATAAAAAAATCAGCAAGTCTTCGATTATTATGATATTTAAACGCACTCATAATAGGACGCGTTTCTTTATTATATAGAAAAAGAGACAGCCCTTTTTGAAAACTTTTTGGAAAAGTACGACAGTCATAACAGTATTCTTGCGCAGAAGACGAAACCGGTTTGCCGCAGCGCAGACAGGTAGAACCAGAGATAAAAGGTAAAACAGTCTGACATTCCGAATGGATCAGAGTTCCGTATGGCACCGGTTTAGCACATACAGGGCAATGTCTTGGAAAAAGTGCGGATAATAACCGGAGTGTTATAGGTAACGTTACTCGCTGTAACTTAAAGTATACAGAAGAGCAATGCTGCTTTATCATTTGTAAAAAAGAAAGAAAACAACGAAAACTCTTCATAATATTTATAATAATATAAATGATAGATCTAAGATATTGCGTTATGCCCGGCCGGTGCTGCCAAAACCACCGCGGTCTGAACCATCTAATCTGTCACATTCTTCAAAAGAAATTGTAGGCTGGTGTTCCATGATACGAAACTGGCAAATGCGGTCATTCACATGAATCTCTGTATCGCGAACAGCCAGAACAGGCATAAACCATTGGTCGTTATCTCCACAGTAGGATTCATCAATAACACCCATATGATTCGTCTGAATAATACCAAAGTTCTTAAAAGTGGAACTTCTCGGAACAACATGGGCTTCGTAGCCCTGTGGAAGTTCCATGGCGATTCCAAGTGGAACAAGAGCAAAATCTCCCTTCTTCAGACAAAGATCATCAGCAGCACGAAGGTCGATCCAGTCGGACTTCCCATCAATATAAGTAAGTTTCTCAATCTTATCAGTAAAATATTTAATACGGATGGTCTGTTTGTTCATAAGTAAAATCCTTTCTTGTCTTAATTATCTTAATTATCTTAACTTTTATATTTACTTTATATAGTTCTCCCTATGCAATTATCATACACGAACATTCGTTTCTTGTCAACGACAAATTTTCCATATATTGGTTAAAAATGATACGTAAATTATCTGAAAATAACGCCATAAAATAGGTATTGAGAGATTTATTTGTATCTTGAGAGTTATCAAGATTTTATCCACATTTTAAGAAAATAAGACCGATTATAAAAAAGAGCGAAAATATTTGCTCTGAGCAACATAAAAAGTGAGTTGTCCACTTTATCCACAAGAGAGTGTGGATTTTGTGGATAACTTATGCACAATGGAGAAAAGAGAAAAAAATATATGAATTCGTGCATAAATTTAAAATACTTTTTTGGATTTTGTGCGAAAAAAGCATTGACGAACGTACTTTGGGTATGTTATATTAATGTGGCGATGGAATAGGTCTTTTTTTTATGCCTAAAATTGGTTTATGAGAATAAACCCTACGTTTAACAAAATTGGAGGTGGAAGTTGTGCGCGTGAGAATCACATTGGCATGTACAGAATGTAAACAGCGTAACTACAATACTACAAAGGAAAAGAAAAATCATCCTGAAAGATTAGAAACAAGAAAGTATTGCAGATTCTGTAGAAAGCATACTGTTCATAAAGAAACAAAATAGTCGGACCGGTTTTTAAGGAGTGATAAGATGAGCGACGAAGCAAAGAAAACAGAGAAAACAAGCTGGTTTCAGGGCCTTAAAGCCGAATTTAAAAATATCAGCTGGCCTGACAGAAAAACGCTTATCAGAGAGACAATTACAGTAACGGTTGTATCCGTTGTCCTGGGTGTCATCATTGCAGCCCTGGATATGGTTCTCCAGTATGGAATTAATTTTCTGGTCTAGTATAAAGGTAAAGGTGAATATATGTCAGAATTAAACTGGTATGTGGTCCATACTTACTCAGGCTACGAGAACAAGGTGAAGGCTAATATTGAAAAGACAATTGAAAACAGAAAGCTTCAGGATCAGATATTTGAAGTAAGAGTCCCTCTTCAGGACGTAGTCGAGATGAAGGGTGGAGTTAAAAAGAACGTATCTAAGAAAATGTTCCCTGGCTATGTGTTAGTTAACATGGTCATGAACGACGATACATGGTATGTTGTTCGTAACACCAGAGGTGTAACAGGCTTTGTTGGACCGGGATCCGATCCGGTACCACTTTCCGAAGCAGAGATGAGAAATCTTGGTATTGTTGCTAACAGTAACAGTGAAGTAGAGATTGACATCGAAGTAGGCGATTTAGTGGAAGTAACTTCAGGCGCCTGGGAAGGAAGAGTAAGCACTGTAACGGCAATTAACATGAATAAACAGACTGTTACCATCGAAGTAGATATGTTTGGTCGTGAGACTTCTGTAGAGATTGAGTTTGTAGATGTTAAGAAATTATAAGACGCTCTGTAAAGAGCAGACAAGTGGGAGGGAGATTCCCGCAATTACCACAATAGGAGGATAGCTATCATGGCAAAGAAAGTCACAGGTTATATTAAATTACAGATTCCAGCAGGAAAGGCAACTCCAGCACCACCTGTAGGTCCTGCTTTAGGTCAGCACGGTGTGAATATCGTCCAGTTTACAAAGGAATTCAACGCCAGAACAGCAGATAAAGGCGATTTGATCATTCCTGTAGTTATTACAGTATACCAGGACAGAACATTCAGTTTTATTACTAAAACACCACCGGCAGCAGTATTATTAAAGAAATACTGTAACATCAAATCCGGATCAGGCGTTCCTAACAAGACAAAGGTTGCTTCAATTTCTAAAGATAAAGTAAAAGAAATTGCAGAGATGAAGATGCCTGATTTAAACGCAGCGAGCATCGAAGCAGCAATGAGCATGATCGCTGGTACTGCCAGAAGTATGGGCATTACTGTAGAAGATTAATCGGAATTGATTAGATACAACGAAGTGGGAGGGTCGCTCCCGATAATACCACAGGAGGTTATTTAGAATGAAAAGAGGAAAAAGATATCAGGAAGCTGCAAAGCTCAGAGATAAAACGAACTTATACGACGCACCGGAAGCAGTAGCCATCGTAAAAAAAGCTGCCAGTGCAAAATTTGATGAAACTATCGAAGCTCATTTCAAAATGGGTCTTGACGGACGTCACGCTGATCAGCAGATCCGTGGAGCAGTAGTTTTACCTAACGGTACAGGTAAAAAAGTACGTGTTCTCGTATTCGCAAAAGGTGATAAGGCTGAAGAAGCTGTAGCAGCAGGAGCAGAATTCGTAGGAGCTGAGGAACTTATTCCAAAGATCCAGAACGAAGGATGGTTCGAATTCGATAAAGTTGTTGCAACACCTAACATGATGAGCGTTGTTGGTCGTCTTGGTCGTGTACTTGGACCAAAAGGTTTAATGCCTAACCCTAAGGCTGGAACAGTAACAATGGACGTTGCTAAAGCTGTTCAGGACTTAAAAGCTGGTAAGATCGAGTACAGACTTGATAAGACAAACATCATTCACGTGCCAATCGGAAAAGCTTCTTTCACAGAGGAGCAGTTAAACGAAAACTTCCAGACATTAATAGATGCCATCATTAAGGCAAAACCAGCTGCAGCTAAGGGACAGTACATCAGAAGTGCTACACTTACTTCTACAATGGGTCCTGGAGTTAAGCTGAACCCAGCTCGTTTCTAATTACAGATACAGTTCTTTCACTTGTCTATAGTGTAATTTACGAATTGCCCTATGTAGACGGTAAAGCTGTTACATCAATTAGATGTGAGGAAAAGGCAACAGTTTTCTGTTTATCTTTTAGATAGATAGAAAACTGTTGCTTTTTTTTATATCAGATATCATAAGACTTACGCATTTCTCGGCAAGAATGCCAAGAGTTTTGAGGCTTATTAAAAAATAAAGTTGACTGTAAATTAAGAAATGAATATATGGACGAAGTCCGGCAGTCAGTGTATAATAAAAAAGAAATACAGCAGAAGTGATTTTATGCTGCTACATTAAGGTTATTGATGAAAAAGGAGGAAAAAGTATGAAAAGTCATTTAAAAAGACATTTCAGTTTGCTTTTAGCAGTATTGTTAGTTCTTACAATGATACCGGTAAGTACAATAAAGGTATCAGCTAAGGCTACGACAGCAGCAACCACTGCAAAGCAGACAGCAAAGAAAGCGGACAAAAAGACGACAAAGAAAAAAACAAAGAAGACAAAAAAAGCAAAGAAGCAGAGAACGGTATTTATAGCAGCGGGACACCAGCAGAGAGGAATTTCTTCTACAGAAAGACTTGCACCGGGCTCATCTAGAAGAAAGGCAAAGCTGACATCCGGTACAGCAGGTGTACGTACACATATTCCAGAATATAAGACGAATCTTGCAATCGCGAAAGCGGCGAAAAAAGAATTAGAGAAACGCGGTTATAAAGTAATTATGCTCAGAACAACCAATAACTGTCCACTGTCTAATCAGCAGAGAACGAAGAAAGCCAATGCAAGTGGTGCAGACATTCATATTTGTATACACTGTAACGCATCAGGAGCAAGCGCACAGGGACCATTAGTATGCGTGCCAGGTAGTTCCCGTTACGTTGGCAAGAAGATTTTTAACAGTTCTCGTAAGTTAGGCAGCTGTCTTTTATCCTCTGTTGCAAAGGCAGTGAATAAGAGAAGTCATGGAACGATTCGTTCGGATTATTACACAACAATCAACTGGGCTAAGATTCCTACAATGATTCTTGAGTGCGGATTCCTTACGAACTCAACAGAAGATCGCCAGTTGAATTCTGCGTCTTATCAGAAGAAGCTGGCGAAGGGAATTGCTAATGGAGTAGATAAGTACTTCAAATAAAGAATTTCAGTGATAAGTAGACATAATAAATGAGAGAAGAAATGAGAGCAGAAAAAAGAGAAAAAAGACAGAGAAAATCGGTAATTTATTATTACGTAGCGATTGTAATAACCGCTTTTTTGGGAACAGGCTTATCATTATATCTAAAAGGAGGAGTGCCTTTTGTAAAAGAAGGCGCTCCGATTTTTATGAAGATAGCCGGTATAGTAGTAGTATTGTTGCTTACAATTTTATTGTATTGTAAAGCACAAAAAAGAAAGTGGAAGATTGTTGGTGTGATTAGTATTATACTTCTGGCAGCAGTATTTTCTTGGTTTGTATCCGGAATTTCTAAAGAAGTTGCATTAAAGCCATATACATTAGATACACCTGAAACAGAATTTTCACGATATGATATCCAAGATGGACATTTTACAGTAAAAGAGCCAAATCCTAATATTATTAAAGAAATTAATGAGGATGTTCTAAAGAATGTTGTAATACATTTTTCCAAACCAATTGAACAAAATATAGCAATCAAAGTAATGTATACAAATAGGAAAGACGAGGACTTTTCCAAAGAAAAGAAAGTAAATTTCAAGGCACAAAAGGGAGCAACACAGGCCGTTGTACCTGTAGAACAAAGTGATGTTAGCAGAGTAAAAATCGTGATCGGAAAAAAGATAGGGGCACAATTTGACTTTGGCTCGATAGAATTAAATGGAAATTACCAGGAACGTCTTAAAGAAAAAGAAAGAGATTTTCTTGTCTATTATAGTATGTTTATAGCATTACCTTGCTGCTTTTTCCTGTTTGCCAGTTTAAAAGGACGACAAAAATTAGAGTCAAACATTATAATTAAAATCCTTGCATTTCCATTTGCTTTATGCGTGCCATTAGGAATATTTCTCACATTATTAGTAAAGTATTTAGTGGAATGGGTAAAAGTTACTTGCGGAGATGTTGCATTTTCGACGATATTACTGCAATTAACCAGTCCAATTAAAGGAACAGACAGTGGAATTATACATAGCATTATACAGACCGCAGTGTTACCGCCTGTTATCTTAACTGTAATGGTTATATTATGTTATATATTTTTCAAAAGAGAACTTTATACATTAAAAATATTTTCACAGAAAAAAATTCCAAGATGGAGTAAAATTATAATCGAACTTTGTGTGGCAGTAATTCTTTTGCATACGGTCCATGTGCAGGGAAGCGAAATCGGTATGTGGGAATACTTAAGAAATTCAAGAGAAGTGTCTACATTTTATGAAGACTACTATGTAGATCCGGATAATACTACCGTTACATTTCCAGGCAAAAAGAATAATTTAATTTATATTTTTATGGAATCAATGGAGAGCAGCTACGCAGATAAAGCGGAAGGCGGCACGATGGACGTGAATTATATCCCTAACTTGACAAAGCTTGCCAAAGAAAATGTGCAATTTTCTGATAAGGCAGATAAAAAAATGGGAGGTCCTGTATGCTTAGAAGGAACAGCATATACAGCCGGTGGACTTGTTGCACAAACATCAGCAATTAATTTAAAAGTAAAAAATGCCGGAACAGTATCTGATACATTTTTACCTAATCTTACGGCTTTAGGAGATTTTTTAGATAAAGAAGGATATCAGCAGGTATTTTTGTGTGGAAGTGATGGTGATTTCGCAGGGAGAGATGCCTACTTTAAAACACATAAAAACTACAAAATAGAAGATTATAATGCTGCGATTAAAGAAGGAGATATCCCAAAAGATTATAAAGTTTACTGGGGACATGAAGATAAAATACTTTATGAAAGAGCAAAAAAACAATTAAAAAAACTCTCTTCAGAGAACAAACCATTTAATCTTACAATGCTTACGGTAGATACCCACTTCCCAACAGGCTTTCTATGCAGTCTCTGCGATAATAAATATAATACAACCTATGGAAATGCAGTAGCTTGTGCAGATAAACAGGTATATGATTTTATAAACTGGATAAAACAACAGGATTTTTACGAGAATACAACGATTGTTATCGTTGGAGACCATACATCTATGGTAGATACCGGTTCACAATTTTGGAAACCGTTAAGCGGAAACTATATCAGAACAGTATATAATACAATCATTAATCCACAGTGTGCTTACAAAGAAGCTGCAACACAGAACCGTCGTTTTACAACAATGGATATGTTCCCAACAACAATGGCGGCACTTGGAGCAAAAATTGACGGAGAACGCCTTGGATTAGGAACGAATCTTTTCTCAGGAAAAGAAACATTACGAGAAAAAATGGGTGGAAACTATATAAACAAAGAACTCAAAAAGAATGATAAAAAATACAACAAATTCTATTAAAAATACTAATTTGTAAATTTCGTATAGACGAAAAAAGAAATAATACCATATCCCATCTGCTCTATAGTCGCTGTGTTTAAAATGCTCGTTCGCATCTTAAACACGCTCCGAAGCCGCATCTGGGATATGGTATTATTTCTTTTTTCTGACTATACAAAACTCACAGTTGGTGAGAATTAGTATTTTTGTTTGAGAAAAACATGGGGTTTCTCTAAAAGTCTATGGATTTCGTTAGAATGAATATCTCCAGAAGAAGATATTTTTTACTTGATTGTATAAAAATTATATTTGTCTAGCATAACAAGTTAATTTAATGTATATGTTCGTTCATTAAAAGATTATGATGGTGATGTCTATGTATATCAGACAAACAAAAATGCTCATGTCTATGTTTATGCATAATCACATGGGTATGTGTTGAACCATCGTGTGTATGTGTGATTAAATGTGTGTGCAGATGGGAGTGATTTTTCACTAGAGTATCTGCTACGACAAAAAGTGTACCGATAATCATAAAGAACAGACCAACAAGATAAGCAATAGAAAGTTGTTCCCCATTAATAACAAAAGCGAGAAATGTTCCAATAAAAGGAGCAACGGCATAGTAAGCGCTTGTCTTGGCAGCTCCCAAATCTCTTTGTGCCCGGATGTATAAAAAGATACTTAATCCATAGGCAACAAATCCTAAGAGCATGGCAAGAATGATGTATTTTACAGAAGGTAAAGATTCTCCAACGACAGATGCGACGACAAAGGAGCCAAGACCACAGCAAAGTCCCTTTATTGTAACAATCTGATAAGTGCTTTTTTCGGAAATCTTTCTTGTGCAGTTATTCTCCATGCCCCAGCATATGGTGGCGAGGAGAACAAAAAGAGAGCCGAGGGAAAAATGAAAACTTCCACTGCCCTCAAAGGAAAGAATGATACTGGAAATTGTGATAAACAAAATGGCAATCCAGAGCCTTTTAGATACGGTTTCTTTAAAAATTAATAATGCAATCAATGTTGTTGCGACGATTTCAAAATTACCGAGCAAAGAAGCATTAGCAGAAGAACCGATACTAACTCCGAGCATTAAAAAGATAGGAGCGAAAATATCTAGAACTACCATACCGATGGTATAAGGCAGGTTGTCTTTTGTGAGTCGTTCCTCCTTCTGTTCGTTGTTCCAATGAAATAAATACATAATGCCAACACCGATTCCAGCCCCAAAATATAAAAATGATGCCATGAAAGTAGGTGGAACATCTTGAAGTAAGTACTTAGAAAAAGGTACATTTACTGCATAGAATACTGCTGCTAATAATGCAAAAAATATGGGTTGTAGTTTTTTTTTCTGTCATATCGGGTCACTCCTTTGACATAGTACAGATTATATCATGATTGTTTTAACTTATTTTTTAATTTCAAAAACATCACTCTTTTATGCCCTGTTTGCCACCATGCCACTTCCTTTTCTGCGAAAACCATCTGCGATACTTGAACACAAGCACAGGATGATAGTATAGTAAGTAAACTGATGTGCATAAATTCATCGCCTGTCATAAGCTGTGTTCATTATACAACAATTTTTATGTTTTGTCTGTCTAAAAAAATTAAATACTGATTTGCTGTGAACACAGACGCCGTTTTAGTAGAAGATATTGAGCTGAATTGTAGTAGTCTTCTAAAGAAAAAAGAATTGTTATAAGTTTGATTTTGTTCCGTTGCGCTAAACGCTTCATTTTGCCTCAAAAAACGAAAACTTCGGAAAAACGAATCCGAAGTTTTCAGAGTCAAAATTCCACAGCGCAAAGTCACAAAATGCAATACTTATAACAATTCTTTTTTCTTTACCATAGTTTCCTTACAATTCAGCATAAAATTTTGTTTTAGCGGCTGGCTGTTCTTAATAAGGAATTAGTATTTTAGTCTGAGGGAAAAAGAGGGGATTGTCCAGAAGTCTATGGTTTTCACTAGAATAAAAATCTCCAGAGGAGAATATTTTCCCACTGGATTTGTAGTCGATCTTCTAAATCAAAAGGAATTGTAAGGACATTATAGTGAAAGAAAACGGATTAGGTAGAAGGCATTGGCTGTCACTGTTATTTTCTTATGGATAAACAGTTCTCTGATTAAAAATAATAGCCTTCTGGACAATCCCCTTATTTTCCTCAGACCAAAATACTAATTTCCATCTGGAGCCAAAAAACAGAAAACCAGAAATTTAATAGAAAAGAAAATGTGATGTCGGAGCCAGTAAAAATGCCGAACAGGCATTTTCTACGCCGCGACTATCTTCACATTTTCTTTTCTATTAAATTTCTGGTTTTCGTTTCTTTAGTCTCTCAAATTAGTATTTTATAAAAATCCTTTTTGTTCTAAGGTAAAGATGATATTACGTCCTTCGAATGTACCGTCAATGATACGTCTTGCTCTTACACTGTCACCGATATTTTCAACACGAACGTTAGTGTCTTTATAAGCTTTGGATACTTCTTCGTAAACTTTGCTCTGTGCTCTCATACCAAGACATACAAATCCATGATCGAATGGAAGCTCGTAAACTTCACCTTCCGGACTCTTAACAACGAAGCAGTCTTCTTTTACTTCCTGAAGAGCTGTGCTTGTAAGCTGGTTTACATTGTATTTTTCCATCATACATTTTGTATCGTTCTTTGTTACAGGATCAAGATCACGTCCGATTGCTGGCATCATTTCAACGATAGATACTTCAGCACCTCTTGGAGCGAAGAATTCTACTACGTCAAGACCTACAGCACCACCACCGATTACAACAACCTTCTGGCCTGTCATATCTTCTGGGTAATCAGGTACATGTTTGATCATGCTTAAGATAGATTCAACTTTTCCACCTTCTTTATCAATGTTCTCATGAAGTCCTGCGATAGGTGGGAGAAGAGGAGCAGAACCAGTAGCACAGATGATGATGTGTGGGTTGAATTTCTCGATTACTTCAAGAGTAGCTTCTGTGTTCTTGAAAATGTAAAGATTATCAAGAGCGGCAGAGCGTCTCTGAAGGTATACAGGGAAATCATTTAAACGGTGTTTTGCAGGAATCTTGGAGATTTCTGTAGCAAGTCCACCGAGAACATCTTTTTTCTCAAGAAGGAATGTAGTACATCCAACTTCTGCTGCGGAACATGCTGCCTCAAGACCAGCAGTACCACCACCGATGACAACTACGTTACAGTTCTTGTTTACTTTACGTCCAAGATGTGTGTCTCCTTCAAGGACAGATGGGTTAACTGTACAACGGATAGGTCTGTTTCCACCGATACGGTTTCCGGCACATCCGATGTTACAGGAGATACATTTTCTAAGCATACATTCCTGGTCGTTTGCTACTTTATGAACCCAGTTAGGCTCAGCGATAAGACCACGTCCCATACCGATTAAGTCACAGTCACCTCTTGCAAGAGTGTCTTCTACAACCTGAGGATCGCGGTAGTTACCCATGGAAATAACTGGTTTTCCGAATTTTTCTTTTACAGCTTTCGCCATATAAGATCTCCAGCCATCTTTCATGTAGTTCGCATCAATCTGGTACTGGATGGAGTCGTTAAGACCACAGGATACATCAAAGATATCTATTTCGTCATTTAAATATTCAAGATATTTTAAAGTATCTTCTAAAGTATTTCCGCCATCTACAAGTTCGTCAGCAGAAAGTCTTAACATGATTGGCATATGAGGTCCGATCTGGCTTCTTACTTCATCGATGATCATACGGCAGAAGCGAGTTCTGTTTTCGATGCTTCCACCAAATTCATCTGTTCTGTCATTGTATACAGGGGAGAGGAACTGGCTGATTAAGTAAGAATGTCCAGCATGAATCTCAACAGCATCAAATCCGGCAGTCTGTGCACGCTTTGCAGCTTCTCCGTATTTTTTTACGATAGCAAGAATTTCATCTTTTGATAATGGGCGAGGGACAGCTCCACCTGTTTTGGAAGGAATGTTAGAGGAAGATACTGGCTGAAGTCCACCGATACGGGAAGACATAGCAGAAGCTCCTGCATGGTTGATCTGGATAGAAAGCTTTGCACCATAACGATGCATATCTTCGCAGAACTTGTAAAGACGTGGAAGATAGTTATCGTGATCGATACGAAGCTGTGTAGTACCGTTAGAACCCTGTGGGAAATCAACGTTTGCATTTTCAACGATTAAAAGACCTGTGCCACCCTTTGCACGCTGTCTGTAGTAATCGATATGAAGAAAACTCATCTCACCATTCTGTTCGCCATAGTTTGTTCCCATTGGCATCATGCAGATTCTGTTTTTAACTGTCATTGCACGAACGGTTAATGGCTCAAAAATATGTGCATATTTGTTTTTCATTATGAAACCCTCCTAAAAAATGAGGTACTGTAAAGTTTTACAGTCCTATTTTTGTTTAAAACCTTATATTTTCAAGGATTTCATCACTTTTTACGAATAAAAAAGCAATGACCCCCTTTTTCATGTATAATGTAAGTGACCAAACTCAAC
>NZ_VULP01000034.1:0-29686 GCF_009697165.1 Anaerobutyricum soehngenii
AGTTTTTGTGAGGACCTGTTGCCATGGTCACCAAATCTTCCAGAGAAATGCAGAAAGACAGAGAAAAAATAAGACCGCCGTTTGGCGGTCTAAAATTTTGTCAAGGTACGCACTATCTACCACTTACGCTGCTCGACTTGAAAAGTATTATGGTCTGAAGTTCTTTTTATAACAAAAGAAAAAGGAAGATATATTTTCGACGACCAACGAGTCGAAAATATTCTTCCTTTCCCTGTTATGCAAAGTATAGTGATTAATCCTATTCAGAATACATGAAATGAATTAATCTAATTATATTATAATACATTTTTATAAAAAAAGCGATAGAAAATTTAAAAAAATACAATTTTATTTTGTTTTTATTTTCATAGTATTCGACCATTTAGAATAATAGTTCGTATTATACACTTTTTTGTTATACAGGACGGCGGGTATTGAAAAAAAATATCAATAAGCTTATACTATGACTGATTAGATACAACTTATTCTAAAAATCAGTACATAACAAACTACAGGAGGAATTTGAAATGACGTTAGCACAGTTACCTGTGGGAAAAGAAGGAGTAATTGAGACGGTGGGGGGAGAAGGAGATTTACGCTGCCGTTTTTTAGATATGGGCCTTATTCCGGGAACAAAAGTGAAAGTGCTTAAGATGGCACCGATGGGAGACCCGATACAAATTCATCTTCGAGGATATGATATTACGATTCGAAAAGAGGATGGAGAAAAAATAATCTTGAAGGAGGAATCTGTTCAGTGATATTTGCTTTGATTGGTAATCAGAACTGCGGAAAGACAACATTATTTAATCAGATGACTGGCTCTAATCAGCATGTTGGTAACTTTCCGGGTGTGACAGTAGATCAGAAGATGGGAAAGTTTTCTGTTGGTTCTGCGGAAGGATCTGTTGTAGATCTTCCGGGAATTTATTCACTCCGTCCGTATACAAATGAGGAAATTGTTACGAGAGATTTTCTTTTGAAGGAAAAACCGGATGGAATTATTAATATAGTAGATGCTACGAATATTGAGAGAAACCTGTATCTTACGTTACAGCTTATTGAGATGAAAATTCCGATGGTGCTGGCATTAAATATGATGGATGAAGTAAGGAATAATGGTGGTTCTATTAATGTAAAGGAAATGAGCCGCTTACTGGGTATTCCGATTATTCCGATCAGTGCGATTCGGAATGAGGGAGTGGAAGACTTGATCCATACGGCGTGTGAAGTTGCCGAGAATAAACAGTATCCGAAGGTTTATGATTTTTGTACACCAGGTCCGGTGCATCGCTGTATCCATGGTCTATATCATCAGCTGGAAGATCATGCGAGCAGGATTGGAATGAATGGACGTTTTGCGGCTGTAAAAGTAATTGAAGGGGATCAGGATATCATCAGACAGTTAAAACTTTCTGATAATGAGCTTGAAATGATGGAACACAGTATTATCGAGATGGAGACAGACAGGGGTCTTGACCGGAATGCAGCAATGGCAGACATGCGTTATAGCTTTATTGAAAATATCTGTGAAAAGTCCGTAGTAAAGTGTCAGGTCAGCAAGGAATATGAACGAAGTGTACAAATAGACAATATACTTACAAACCGATTTCTGGCATTGCCGGTATTTGCGGCAATTATGGTATTTATTTTCTGGATGACATTTGGTCCGTTCGGGTCATTTTTATGTGATGCATTAAGTGCAGGAATTGACTGGGCTTCAAGAGGGACGAGCCAGCTGCTTACAAATTACGGAATTAATCCTGTTGTAAAGAGTCTTGTTATTGATGGAATTTTTACCGGAGTCGGAAGTGTGCTGAGTTTCCTTCCTATCATTTTAATATTGTTTTTCTTTTTATCTATATTAGAAGATACAGGATATATGGCAAGGATTGCTTTTGTTATGGACACGTTCCTGCGTAAGATTGGTTTGTCAGGAAGAAGCTTTGTACCAATGCTCCTTGGATTTGGCTGTTCTGTACCTGCGGTAATGGCAAGTCGGACTCTTTCTTCAGAAAGAGACAGAAACCTTACGATCATGCTTATTCCATTTATAAGCTGTTCGGCAAAAATACCGATTTATACGGTATTTACAGCCGCCTTTTTCCCACATAGAGGAGTACTTGTTATGTCCTGCCTTTATTTTGGAGGAATTGCAGTTGGAATATTAATGGCATTAATTTTTAAAAGAGTTCTTTTTACAGGGAAACCGATGCCATTTGTTATGGAACTTCCGAATTATCGTTTTCCATCGTTTAAAAGTGTATTGCTTTTGATGTGGGAAAAAGCAAGAGATTTTTTAGAAAGAGCTTTTACGATTATTTTTCTTGCCTCGATGATCATCTGGTTTTTACAGACATTTGACAGCAGATTGAATGTTGTAACAGACAGCGCAAATAGTTTGCTTGCAATGCTTGGACATTTGATCGCACCAATTTTTAAACCACTTGGTTTTGCAGATTGGAGAATTTCTACAGCGCTTGTAACAGGAATCACTGCGAAAGAAGCGGTAGTTTCTACACTTAGTGTTTTACTTGGAACGAATGCAGCGCATGTATCTGCCGCACTTGGCACATTATTTACTGTTCGTTCTGCAACAAGTTTCCTTGTATTTACATTATTATACACACCTTGTGTTGCAGCGATAGCCGCAATTAAAAGAGAAATGAATTCGACATTAAAGACAATAGGAATTGTCATAATGCAGTGTACTATAGCCTGGCTTGCAGCCTGGCTGGTATATCTTATTATTTAAATTATTATTTAAAATTAAGAAACTTTTAGTTTACTTCTTATAGAGGATAGGATAGAATAGGGGTAGATACACAGATGGAAATATTCTACTGTAAAGAAAGGTGGTGGAAGTATGACAGTGATGTATTGGCTGGTAGCTGCGGCAGTTTTTGTTGTGATCGAGATTATGACGATGGGTCTTACTACGATATGGTTTGCCGGTGGTGCTCTGGTAGGTGCAGTAATGGCTGCCGTTTCTCTGCCATTGTGGAGTCAGATTATCGCATTTGCCGTTATATCAGTGATTCTTCTGATTCTGACAAGACCATGGGCCTTGAAGTATGTTAACAGCAGAACGATTAAGACGAATGTAGACAGTCTGATCGGTCAGACTGGACTTGTAACACAGGATATTGATAACCTGAATGCAAAGGGACAGGTGAAGGTGAGAGGACAGATCTGGACAGCAAGAAGCATTTCCGATGAGGTAAAGCTTCATGAGGGGCAGAAGGTCAGCATAGAATCTATTTCTGGAGTGAAGGTAATTGTAAAGCCGATGTAAGGTAAACAGAAGGAGGAGTGAATATATGGGAGTATTTGGAACGATTTTTATGATTATCATAATACTGTTAGTTGTGTATATCGTAACATCCTGTGTGAGAATCGTACCGCAGGCACAGGCATATGTTATTGAGAGACTTGGTGCATATAATGGAACATGGTCTGTTGGTATGCATTTTAAGGTACCGTTTATTGACCGCGTTGCAAAGAAAGTTTTATTAAAGGAACAGGTTGTTGATTTTGCACCACAGCCGGTTATTACAAAGGATAACGTAACAATGCGTATTGATACAGTTGTATATTACCAGATTACAGATCCGAAGCTGTATGCTTATGGAGTAGATAATCCAATCATGGCAATCGAGAATCTGACAGCAACAACATTGCGTAATATTATCGGTGATTTAGAACTCGACTCTACGTTAACATCACGTGAGACGATCAATACAAAGATGCGTGCTACGTTAGACGAAGCAACAGACCCATGGGGAATCAAGGTGAATCGTGTGGAACTTAAGAACATTATTCCGCCGACAGAAATTCAGAATGCCATGGAGAAGCAGATGAAAGCAGAACGAGAACGTCGTGAAGCGATTCTTCGTGCAGAAGGGGAGAAGAAGTCTTCCATTCTTCGTGCAGAAGGTCATAAAGAATCTACGATCCTCGAAGCAGAAGCAGAGAAGGAAGCCGCTATTCTTAATGCGGAAGCGAAGAAGGAAGCGATGATTCGTGAAGCAGAAGGTCAGGCAGAAGCGATTCTTAAAGTGCAGACAGCTACTGCAGACGGTCTTAGAGCAATCAGAGAAGCCGGAGCAGACGAAGCAGTTATTAAGCTTAAATCATTAGAGGCATTAGAGAAAGTAGCAGATGGAAAGGCAACAAAGATTATTATTCCATCTGAGATTCAGAATCTTGCCGGACTCGTTACTTCTATTAAAGAAGTAGCAACACAGCCAGACACAGTAGAAGAAGCAGATACTACCGAGAAGTAAGGCAGAAGCCAGATGATAAAAGTACTATCGAGAAATCTCATCAATTATTTTGATGAGATTTTCTTTCTTTTCAGAATGCGTTTACAGTTTTATTGATTAGATTTGATTAGATTTGATTAGAAGAAATTCGGGATTTAAGTTAATACCCGAATGTTAGAAATTACAGATTAGAGTGTGTTTGAAAATTATGAAAGCAATAATAAAAAAACTACTGGCGCACTACTGGTTAGTGTATCCGGTATTGATTTTAAAGATGTTTATATATTACTGGCAGACAAAAAGACTGGATATGTTAAGTATTTATGACGTTCCATTGTTAAGTTTGTTATTCTTATTTTGTGTATTTGAGGTATTTTCTTTTAAAGAAAGTAAACCAAGAAGGTATGGGTTTTACGTTGTGTACACATTGATTACATTGATTATGTTGGCAGATGCGGCATACAGCAGTTATTTTGGAAAATATATATCGGTCAATCAGCTTTATCAAGTTACAAGTCTGGGACAGATTGCAGGAGATGGTAATGTGATCGGGGCAAGTGTAAGTCCGGGATGTTTACTGACATTAATTGACTATCCATTTGTTTTGTACTGGTACCGTCTTCGAAATAAAGGAAAGAAGGGAATGCTTGATGAACTGGCAAAGCATTGGCCTGCAAAGCTTTCTTTTAAAAGTTTGTGGAAAGAAAAGGAATTTACAGTTTCTTTTATTAAGAGTGTATTTCACATTATTATTTATATTGTAGCAATATGTGCATGGTATTATTATGGATTAAATCCTCAGAATCTTCGCTCTGTGCAGCAGGTAAATCATATTGAATTTTTTACGTATCACACAAATGATGTGGTTGTCAATGTTGTCGGAAAGTTAAAGAGAAGTTCTGTTGATGAGAAGGCAATTCAAAAGAAAATGAAAGTTATTGTACCGAAGTCATCCGGAACTGCTTATAAAGGGGTGGCAAAGGGAAAGAACCTGATTTTGATACAGACAGAGTCTTTTAATAATTTTGTAGTGGGAGCAACATATAATGGACAGGAAATAACCCCTAATTTAAATAAAATATTAAAGAATGATACGATTTATTTCAATCATTTTTATTCAACAACAGGAGTAGGAAATACTGCTGATGCAGAATTTTCTGCACTGAATGGTCTTTATCCAAATGATATCAGGGAATGTTATCGTATGTATGTAGATAATACATATAATGGTTTACCTTGGATGTTTCGTGAGAATGGATATAGTGCACTGGCATTCCATGGTTATGTGAAAACATTTTGGAATCGAAGTGAGGCATATAAAAATCAGGGATTTCAGCATTATTATTCAGAAGAAGAACTGAAAAAAACACAGATTTCAGGATTTGGTATTACAGATAAGGAAATGTTCCGGCAGGCGGTCGATATTTTAAAAACAAAGAAGCAGCCATTTTTCAGTTTTATGATTACACTTACCAATCATATTCCGTATGAACTAGACCAGTCTTTAGCGAGTCTTAAATTAAAAAGCAGTGACGAAGGTAGTACTTTTGGAAATTATCTGCAAACGGTTCGATATACAGATGAAGCATTTGGTAAACTCATAGAATATCTCAAGGAAAATGATATGTATGATAATACAGTGATCGCTATATACGGAGATCATCAGGGGATGAATAAGGAAACTCCATCTGTTCGCTGGAAAATGACAGACTTTCTCGGAAAAGAATATGATTATGATGAGATGCTGAATGTTCCTTTTATCATTCATGTCCCAGGATTAAATGAAAGTAAGGTTGTAGATACGGTTGGCGGGGAAGTTGATATCATGCCGACTATTGCAAATCTCATGGACTTAGATACAAAACAACCTTATGTATTCGGACATGATCTGTTGAATGCAGATGAAGGTTTCATAGCGCAGATTTCGTATGTAGGAGAAGGTTCTTTTATTACCAGTGATGATAATATGCTGTTTACAATAGGAAAAGATGGAACAGTAGAAAGTGGAAGATTAATCTCACTTTTAGATGGCAGCAGAAAGAACCTTAACAAAAAACTTTGTCAGAAATACTCGGATCGTGCCCAGAGTTTGATAGATACCTGTAAGGAAGTACTTGATAATAACCTTATAGCGAATTATATCACTCATTAAAAAACATAATCCTTTTTAGAGGAATGGTTTGTTAAGTGAATTAAACTAGAAATATTGACATTATTCTTCATATGTAGTATAAATTTTGTTAATACTTTTACTATGTAAATAGTAATTACAGGCAGTAAGTTGTTTTGACTTGGAGGAATAGAAGATGAATTTAAAAGGACGTAGTTTTTTAACTTTACTGGATTTTAATAAAGATGAGATTCGTTATATGCTGGATCTGGCTCATGAGCTTAAAGCAAAAAAGAAGAAGGGTATTCAGGGTGAAGAACTTAAAGGTAAGAATATCGTGCTTGTCTTTGATAAATCTTCTACAAGAACACGTTGCTCTTTTGAAGTTGCGGCAATGGATGAGGGTGCACATGTAACATATCTTACAAACTCTCATATGAATAAGAAGGAATCAATCGAGGATACTGCGAAGGTTTTTGGAAGAATGTATGATGCAATCGAGTATCGTGGATTCGGACAGAATATCGTAGAAGATTTACAGAAGTATTCCGGTGTTCCTGTATGGAATGGTCTTACAGATGTAGATCATCCTACACAGGTTTTAGCAGATTTCATGACAATGGAAGAACATATTGATAAGAAGTTAGATGAGATGAAGCTTACATTTGTTGGAGATTTATCTGATAATGTAATGTATGCTCTGATGTATGGAAGTGCGATCATGGGTGTCGATTTTAAGGCAGTAGGACCGAAAGAGACCGTATGTGATCCTAAGGTTCTTGAAGTATCACAGGAGCTTGCTAAGAAGAGTGGTGCAACGATTACAATTTCTCACGATCCAGAAGATGTAAAAGGTTCCGATGTTATTTATACAGATATCTGGGTAAGTATGGGTGAATCAGAAGATTTATATCCAGTGCGTGTGAATGCGTTATCTCCTTATAAAGTTACAACGAAGATGATGAAAGATACCGGTAACGACAAGTGCTTATTTATGCATTGTCTGCCAGCATACCATGATTTTGAAACAAGCGTTGCACGAGATATGAGAGATCGTCTGGGTCTTGATATCAGAGAAGTAGAAGATGAAGTCTTCCGCTCTGAGAATTCTGTTGTGTTTGATGAAGCAGAGAACAGAATGCATTCAATTAAGGCTGTGATGGTGGCAACTCTCGGAAGATAGTTTACCTGGAAAGACGGTTTGATATCAATGAAAGAAAAGATTTTAGAGTTTTTGAAACAGCAGAATGGGTTTGTATCCGGTCAGCGTATCTGTGATGAGCTGGGCGTTTCAAGGACTGCTGTTTGGAAGTATATGAACAGTCTGAAAAAAGAGGGATATGAGATAGAGTCGGTGACCCGGAAAGGTTACCGGCTTTTACAAAGCCCGGACCTGCTCACAACAGAAGAGATACTTTCTTCTATGAAAGAAGCTTGTATACCGGGAGAGTTATGTTGTTTTGAGAGTATTGATTCTACCAATGAAGAAGCAAAGCGCCGGGGAGAAAGCGGGGCGCCAGATGGAAGTGTCTATGTGGCAGACCAGCAGACTCGCGGAAAGGGACGAAGAGGAAAAACCTGGATATCTCCGTCAGGAGAAGATGTTTTCTTTACCATACTGCTGCGACCTGAACTGCCGTTAGACTGTGTTTCCATGCTTACTTTAGTAGCGGCATCGGCAGTTGCGGAAGGAATTGATAAGGTGACCGGACAGTGCTGCCAGATTAAATGGCCGAATGATATTGTTCTTAATAAGAAAAAGGTATGTGGTATTCTCACAGAAATGAATATGGAGATTGACAGCATTGCATATGTTGTGGTTGGTATTGGAATTAATGTAAATCGTATAAATTTTGGAGAAGAGATTGCAGATATGGCAACTTCACTTAAAAAGGAAAGTGGTCATAATATAGAAAGATCTGTATTGCTTTCAGAAATTCTGACAGCTTTTTTCAGAGATTATAAACTGTTTTTGGAGAAACAGGACTTATCCCCGTTTTTAGATTATTATAACAAGAAGCTTGTGAATGTAGACCATGAAGTAAAGATTATAAAAAAAGATGAGGAAATCATTCGTACAGCGCTTGGTATTAATGAACGAGGAGAGCTGATCGTTCAGGATGCAGAGGGAAGAAAAGAACATATTTTTTCCGGTGAGGTATCCGTTCGTGGTATTTATGGGTATGTATAGGAGAGCGTTAGTATGTTTGATGATAAAGTAATATTATGTGGTTCCAGCAGTTATGAGAAGATTTTTTACTTTAATCCGGAATTTGATTCACTTCCTAAGCAGATTAAAGAGGAACTTCAGATTATGTGCGTTCTTTTTACAGAAGATGTGGGAGGAATTCTCAGACTGGAATTTGATGAAACAGGCAATCTTAATCTTACTGTGGAGTCAAAGGAAGATGATTTCTTCTTTGACGAGATAGGAAGTGTTCTTAAGATAAAACAGCTACGTGCAGAAAAGAGAGAACTCCTCGAAAATATGGAAACATATTTCAGGGTATTTTTCTTACAGGAGGGACAAGATGTTACTGGCAATTGATATTGGAAATACAGATTTTACGATAGGAATCTTTCAGGAGAAAAAGCTGTGCGATACTTTTCGAATGAGAACAAAGATTAATCGTACTTCAGATGAATATGGTGTATTTATTTTAAATACTCTTCAGTATAAAGGATATGAGGCAAAAGATGTGGAAGATGTCATTATCTCCTCTGTTGTACCGGCAGTTATGCATTCTTTTAACAGTGCGATCATCAAATATTTTGGTCTCAAGCCGATTATCGTAGGCCCTGGAATCCGTACCGGAATCCGTATTGCAACAACAAATCCAAAAGAAACAGGGGCGGATCGAATTGTGGATGCTGTAGCAGGTTATGAACTTTATGGTGGCCCGGTTATCGTTGTTGACTTTGGTACGGCAACAACGTATGACTTGATTACACAAGATGGCAGATTTGTTGGAGGAGTGACATCCCCTGGAATCCGTACTTCTGCGAATGCTCTCTGGCAGCAGGCAGCGAAACTTCCAGAAATTGAAATCAGAAAGCCAAAGAATATTCTTGCAAAAGATACCGTAACAAGCATGCAGGGTGGTCTTGTTTATGGATATATCGGTCAGACAGAATACATTATCCGTAAGATGAAGGAAGAAAGCGGTCTTGGAAAGATCAACGTTGTAGCAACAGGCGGTCTTGGTAAAATGATTGCAAAGGAAACAAGTTTTATTAATTACTATGATGCCAATCTTACATTGAAGGGACTGCAGATTATTTATGATAAGCAGAAACAGGATTAAATCATGACTGTAAAAGAAATATATGGCACAGATTTTCCAGTGATTCTGGCTCCTATGGCGGGAATTACAGATCTTCCTTTCCGAATTTTGTGTAAAGAACAGGGTGCAGATGTGATGGTTACGGAGATGATCAGCGCGAAGGCACTTTTTTATGGGAATAAGAACACATTGCCGCTTATGCAGACAGAAGAAGAAGAGAAAGCGATCGGAGTGCAGATTTTTGGCTCGGAGCCGGAACTTATGGGTGCAATGGCTCATAAAATCGAAAATAAGGGATTTTCTTATATTGATATTAATATGGGATGCCCCGTTCCCAAGATTGTGAACAATAAAGAAGGCTCAGCATTAATGCTCAATCCGGAACTTGCCGGAAGAATTGTAAAAGAAGTTTCTAAAGCAGTAAGTTTACCGGTTACAGTAAAGTTTAGAAAAGGTTTTGATGATGACCATATCAATGCTCCTGAATTTGCACAGATCATGGAGGAAAATGGTGCTGCTGCTGTTGCTGTTCATGGGAGGACGAGAGTCCAATATTATACCGGAGAGGCAGACTGGAATATTATCAAAGAAGTTAAAAAAGCTGTTTCTATTCCGGTTATCGGAAACGGTGATATTTTTACCGGAGAAGATGCTGTCAAAATGCGGGAATATACAGGTTGTGACGGAATTATGGTTGCCAGAGGAGCAAAAGGAAATCCATGGCTCTTTCGAGAGATAAAGGCAGCACTTTTCGGAGAGAAGATTCCGGAACGTCCTACAGAGGAAGAAGTGATTTCCATGCTCCTTCGTCATGCACAATTAAGTGTGAAGTATAAAGGAGAGAAAATGGGAATCCGGGAGATGCGGAAACACACAGCGTGGTATACTACAGGAATGCATGGTTCTTCCTCTCTTCGAAATAAAGTAAACCAGGTAGAAACTTTAGAAGCGCTCAGAGAACTTTTGATGCGTTGACAATGAATTTTTTTTGGACTATAATGATACTTTAAGTGAACCAGAAAAGAAAGGTGTAGATTATGGTGGAAGCAAAGAAACATATCCTGACAAGTAAGGGAATGCAGGCATTAGAAGATGAACTGCAGGATCTCAAAGTAGTTAAACGAAAAGAAATCGCACAGAAGATAAAAGAAGCCAGAGAACAGGGTGACTTATCTGAGAATGCAGAGTATGATGCAGCTAAAGATGAGCAGCGTTCTATGGAAGCAAGAATCGAAGAACTTGAGAAGATCATCAAGAACGCAGAAGTTATTGATGAATCTGCTTATGATAAAGATACAGTAAGTATCGGAAGCACTATTAAGTTTTACGATGAAGAATTTGACGAAGAATTAGAATATCGCATTGTTGGTTCTACAGAATCTGATATTCTTAAAGGACTTATCTCTAATGAATCTCCATTAGGAAAAGCTCTGATTGGTGCTAAGGTCGGAGAGACTGTTCAGGTAGAGAGTCCGGATGGATTTTCCAGATACAAGATTTTAGAGATTTCCAGATCCTGATTTGATGGATTAAAGAAACGAAAAGCAGAAATTTGATATAGAATAAATTGTGAAGATAGTCGTGGCGTAGAAAATGCCTGATTGGCATTTTTACTTGCTCCGACATCACATTTTATTCTATATCAAATTTCTGCTTTTCTGTTCTTTGGCGCCAGATGAAATCAGGATTTTGTATGGAAAAAATAAGGGGTTTCCCAGAAGTCTATGGTTTTCGTTTTTTGAGGCAAAATGAAGCGTCTGTCGCCCCCTCTTTCCCACAGATTAAATAACTGATTCCATCTGGAGTCAACAAACAGGAGAACAAAAATATTATATGAACTAGAATGTGATGTCGGAGCAAATAAAAATGCCGACGAGGCATTTTCTATGCAGCGACTACCTTCACATTCTATTTCATATAATATTTTTGTTCTCCGTCTGTTTCCCCTCATAAATCAGTATATGAAATCTTTATTTTACCGTTGTAATTGGAAGAAAGTTCATGTTATACTAAAATAGATTAAAAAGATTTTAGAAATCGAGGAACAGTTATGATTGATCCGAAGAAAGTCAGATTAATGACGAAGCTGGCGGTTTATGAAGAGGGTCCGGGAAAGAAGGATTTGAGAATAAACGGTTACAGTAAGAGAACATATGTGAATATTAAGCAGTTAGAAAGTGTAATTGCAATTACAGCGGCTTATATATTAGCGATGGTGCTGTATTGTTTTGGCATTTACACAGATATTATGTCACGAGGATTGAGCTTTCCCTATCAAAAGTATATTGTTCATGCAGTTATTCTTTACGTTATTATAGTTGTTCTGGATATTGTATGTATAAGGCGATATTACACCAGAGTTTATGAGAAGATGAGAGTGGATATAAAGCAGTACGAACATAATTTGTATCGTCTGGGAAGATATATTCAAAAAGAAAAGGACAGGGAATAGCTTATGATGGCACAATTAGTCTATTTTAAAGAATGGTTAACAACTTTATATAAGAGACATATAGAGATAATTTTACCGATACTGAAGTTGATTTTTGCTTTTTTTGCACTGAGTATGTTTCAGAGAATGTTTTATTATAATGAATGTATTGATAAACCATGGGTGTTCCTGGCAGTTTCAGCTGTGCAGGCTTTTTTACCAATATCGTTTTTGTATTATGCGATATCTATATTGATTATGATAAATCTGTGGAATGTTTCCATGGATATTTTTCTGGGATTTGTAATTTTCTTTATCATTTGTTCCCTTGCATTTATACGAGTAGATAAGAAGCATGCGATAATTATTATAGCTACAGTGCTTTTATTTTATTTAAAGCTGGAGTATCTTCTGCCGGTACTTTTAGGGATGAGCGTTGGTTTTGGAGCGATTCTTCCGGCAGCGGCAGGAATTGTGACGTACTTTTTATCAGTATACATGACAGATGTAAGTACATTGCTTACGACCTCTACAAGTTCTAGTTTTGGAATGGGACTACAGCGAATAGTTAATCTGATCTTAATTGATAAGAAGCTGCTGGTGCTTCTTGTAACATTTGCTTTGATTATTTTTATAACAACACTACTTTGCCACATATTTTATGAAAGAGCATGGATGTTTGCTATTTTTGTGGGAAATATAGCAATGGTACTGTTATTGTTATTTGGAAGATTGATTTTTGAACTGGATTATACGATATGGCGACTGTTTCTTGAGGTAATACTGGGAATTGGATGTTGTTATATTTATCGATTCTTTAGAGGAATCGGTGATGTGTCCAGAATCGAGAAGGTATCCTTTGAGGATGACGAATATTTTTATTATGTAAAAGCAGTTCCCAAGATTAAGGTTACAGAGAAAAACAGGAATGTAACGAATATTAAGTCCGAAGAAAATGAGGATGATCTCCTGTTTGATGACATAACGGAAGATTCTGATTTGCCTGACAAGGATGGGAAGGAAGCAGAGAAAGAGTGAAAGGGCTAGATAATAGATTATGCAGTTAATAAGTATAGGACAATTTCACAAAGTAATAGAAAAGTATTTATATTGGCTGTCTCTTCCGTCAATTGGTTTTACAGATATTCTGGAGATTATCATTATCAGTGTGATCGTTTACCAGATGTTGAAGTGGGTACAGCTAACAAGGGCATGGACGTTGTTTAAGGGTATTATCATGCTTTTGCTTTTTGCCCTTTTTGCGGCAATATTCCAGCTTAATACAATATCATGGCTGCTTTCTAATTCGCTCAGTGTTGGAATTACAGCGGCGATCATTATTTTTCAGCCGGAACTGAGACGGGCATTGGAACAGTTAGGACGGAAGAAGATCTTCAGTAATATTTTTTCATTTTCAGCCGGAGAGTATGAGGGAAGACAGTCTGCGTTTACAGAAAAGACGATCAATGAAGTTGTACGTGCTTCTTATGAAATGGGTGAAGTTAAAACAGGAGCTTTAATTGTCATTGAGCAGAATGTAGCGCTTGGGGAGTATGTGCGTACAGGAATCTCTATAGATGGTCTGGTAACCAGTCAGTTGCTGATCAATATTTTTGAACATAATACACCGCTTCACGACGGAGCTGTTATTATCAGAGGGAATCGTATCGTATCAGCGACTTGTTATCTTCCTCTTACAGATAGCATGGATATTGGAAAAGAACTAGGAACAAGACACAGAGCTGCGGTGGGAATCAGCGAAGTCTCAGATAGTCTGACGATCATTGTTTCAGAAGAGACTGGTGCAGTATCACTTGCAAAGGATGGAAGATTATATAAACATTTGCAGAAGGAAGAACTTGTAGAAAAGCTTCAGCAGTTAAAAGTTGATGATACAGGTAATGCAGATGTATTTAAAAAATGGAAGGACTTGTTGCGGAATGAAAAGTCAGAAAAATAATATGTGGATGAAGATCCTTTCTGTCGTCATAGCAGTCTTAATATGGCTTTTTGTGGCAAATACAAACGATCCGGTAATTACGAAGAGGTTTTACAGTATTCCTGTAAAGATTACGAATGAGGATGCGCTTACAAAACGAGGATATGCTTACGAAATTCTCGATGGTGAAGAAGTCAATATTACAGTAAAAGGAAAGAGCAGTATTGTACGTTCCATGGGAATTACAGATTTTCAGGCGGTTGCAGATTTTTCAAAGCTGTCTAAAGTTGATGCAGTACCAATTGATGTTACGGCAAAGAAGTACTCCGATCAGTTAGATATTACATTGGGAACAACAAACACGATGAAGATTAAGAAGGATGAAGTAGTGACGATCAGTGTTCCGGTTAACATTACAGTAAAAGGAAATCCAGCAGAAGGATATGCTGTTGGTCGAGCTACAAGTACGCCGAATCTGATCAAGGTAAGTGGACCGGAGAATTTACTTTCTTCTGCGAAAGAAATTCGTGCAACGGTCAGCGTAGATGATATTTCTCATGATGTTACAGCAACAGATAAGCCGGTGCTGTATGATGAAGAAGGTAAGAAGATCAGCAATAACCAGATAGAATTTGATACATCATCCATAAGTATTTATGTGGAACTGTGGAAGACGAAAACCGTAGATGTAAAGCTCTCTTATACAGGGGAGCCTGCAAAGAATTATCATCTGGTTTCGTTTGACTATGAACCAAAGCAGATCACGATCGCAGCACCGGATGATACATTAGAAAGTCTGGACTCTATTACACTTGACAGTGTATCCATTGATGGACTCAAGGAAAATTATGAGAAGGATATTGATCTGACACAGGCAGTGCTTCCGGATGATGTGATATTAGCCGGAGACGATGCAAATGACGTGAAAGTCAAGGCAACGATTGAAAAGATAACTTCTCATAAGTTGTCGTTTGAGAAAAAAGATATTAATGTAACAAATAATAGTAATGGTTACAAAGTTGCTTATGATAAGGATAATGACTATTCGATCCTGGTAGATGGACCATCCTCTGTTGTGGATAGTCTGGCGATAAAAGATTTTGTTCCATGGATAGATGTGAATGGTTTAGAACCCGGAACACATGAAGTATCTTTGCACGTGAGAGATGTTGAGGGAGTTACCGTAGGAGCCACAACAAAGCTCAAGATTACTTTAAAAGAAAATAAGTAACTGTTCAGACTTGATCAGTAGATTCATTTGTGCGGCTTCTTTATAGAATACCGCACAAATCTGATTAGTTACAAATAGTGGATTTGATGAATTGAGGAAATGATTATATGAGACAAAAAACAGAAACAATGCTTTGTGCTGCTTTCATGGAACTACTGAAAAAGTGTCCCTTTTCAAAAATCACGATACAAAAGCTTGCCGGTCAATGTGGAGTGAACCGGCAAACTTTTTATTATCATTTTGACAATATATACGACCTGATGTCAAAAGCATTTGAATATGAACTGGTACATGAGAGCCGCATATATGAAGAAGTAACCTGGGAGTATGCTATGAGCAGGTTCTTACAGTGGATAAAAGATAATCGCGTGATCATTCGAAATATTTTGACAAATGCAGAGCTGCCATATTTAAAAAAAGCTATGTATCCGCTGATTGCAAGGAGCATATCCTGTGGGTATTTTTCAAAAAATACAGAGGCGTTTTTAGAGAAAAAGCAGGAAGAATTTTGTAATGATTTCTTTACATTAGGAATTACACAATATGTTCTTGAATGGGCAGAAAATGATTTCAGAGAACCGGTAGAAGATATCATCGCCCATCTGTCATGGCTTTTACAGAAAGTGTATGTATAAAGTGTCTGCATAGGAGGGTAAAAATGATTTCCAGTACATCCAATATAAAAGTAAAAAATATTATAAATCTGAAAAAAAGTGCAAAGGCAAGAAAAAAAGAAAATTGTTTTCTGGTAGAAGGTCCCAGAATGTTTTTTGAGATTCCGAGAGACAGAGTTGTGGAATGCTATCTCACAGAAGAATTTGCCGGGAAATACGATAAAGAACTAAGAGGATGGAACTACGAGCTTATCAGTGAAAATGTATGCAGACATCTTTCTGATACGAAAACTCCGCAGGGAGTCATCGCAGTAGTACGAAGAGAAGAACCTGACATTGGAGAACTCATCAATAAAGAAAAGAATCCATGCTTTTTTCTCTTAGAAAGTCTTCAGGATCCGGGTAATCTTGGAACGATCGTAAGAACAGCAGAAGGCGCCGGAGTAACAGGAATCATCATGAACAAAGAAACGGTGGATATTTATAATCCCAAGGTAATTCGTTCTACGATGGGAGCGATTTTCCGAGTTCCTTTTGTTATTACGGATGATCTTCCTCAAGTAGTTGAACAATTAAAACAGAAAGGAATTTCTGTGTATGCAGGACACTTAAAAGGAGATGTGTTTTATAAGCAGGATTATCGAAACGGCAGTGCTTTCCTTATAGGTAATGAGGGAAATGGACTTACGGATGAGATTACTGCTTTAGCAGATCATAAGATAAAGATTCCGATGAAAGGAAAGGTAGAATCTTTAAATGCAGCAGTGTCTGCCACGATTCTTATGTACGAAACAATGCGTCAGAGAGAATTTATATCCGACGTGCAGTAGAAGTATGGGGCTGTCGCACTATTGTTCCAACTTTAGACTATTGAAAAACACAGAGAGACTCCATATATAAATCCACACTAGTTGAAGTACTTCGTCGGATTGTGTCCAGGTCAGTAAGACAAGGGATTGTCTTCTTCCCTTGGATACAATCTCTCCTCGTTCTTCAAATAGTGCAGATTTATATATGGGGTCTCTCTGTGTTTTATTTTTATTTTATCTCGGAACAATAGCCCGACAGCCATTTGTGTAAAGAAAATTAAGGAAGTGGTCATACAAAATGTAGTATGATTAAATAAAAAAGAATCAATAAAGTAGACAAAACGACCATTCAAATAAAATTGTTAAAAAAATAATTATTTAATCTGCTTTAAAAACGACAAAAAAATTGTGTATTATCATGCAAAAACACAAAAGAAACATACAAAAAATGTAAATTGTCTAAATACATCGCACAGAAATTATGTTAATATAAGAGCAGAGGTCAGGAAGGTATTGGGCTTGACCACAACGTAATGAATTATTTTAAGGAGGGTTTACTTATGGCTAAGTACATGATGGCGTTAGACGCAGGAACAACTAGTAACCGTTGTATCTTATTTAATGAAAAAGGTGAGATCTGTAGTGTAGCGCAGGAAGAATTTACACAGTATTATCCACAGCCAGGCTGGGTAGAGCATGATGCAAAGGAGATCTGGCATACACAGTTATCTGTTGCACGTCAGGCTATGGAAAAACTTGGTGTTACAGCAGCTGATATCGCTGGTATCGGTATTACTAACCAGCGTGAAACAACTATCGTTTGGGATAGAGAAACAGGAATGCCAATCTATCATGCAATCGTTTGGCAGTGCCGTCGTACATCTGAATACTGCGATTCCTTAAAGGAAAGAGGATTAGTAGATAAGATCAGAGAAAAAACAGGTCTTGTTATTGATGCTTACTTCTCAGGAACAAAGATTCACTGGATTCTTGAAAACGTACCTGGAGCAAGAGAAAGAGCTGAAAAAGGCGAATTAATGTTTGGTACAGTTGATACATGGTTAATCTACAACCTGTCTGGAAGAAAGATTCATGTAACAGACTACTCTAACGCAGCAAGAACAATGTTATTTAACATTAATACTCTTCAGTGGGATGATGAGATTTTAGCAGAATTAGATATTCCTAAATCAATGCTTCCAACACCGAAACCATCAAGTGAAATTTATGGTATGACAGATGAGAGCCTCTTCCAGGGAAGAATTCCTATCGCTGGAGCAGCAGGTGATCAGCAGGCAGCTTTATTTGGACAGACATGTTTCAATCCTGGTGAAGCTAAGAATACATACGGAACTGGTACA
This sequence comes from Anaerobutyricum soehngenii, assembly GCF_009697165.1. Lineage (NCBI taxonomy): Bacteria > Bacillati > Bacillota > Clostridia > Lachnospirales > Lachnospiraceae > Anaerobutyricum > Anaerobutyricum soehngenii. Next base: position 18,045 of record NZ_VULP01000034.1, read on the forward strand.
TTCATGTTAATGAATATCGGTAAAGAAGTTAAATTATCTGAGAATGGTCTTGTAACTACAATTGCATGGGGACTTGACGGCGAAGTTAACTACGCATTAGAAGGTTCTGTATTCGTAGCAGGTGCAGCTATCCAGTGGTTACGTGATGAAGTTAAGATCGTAGACGCAGCTCCAGATTCTGAATTCTTCTGTAACAAAGTTCCAGATACAAACGGATGTTATGTAGTTCCTGCATTTACAGGACTCGGAGCTCCTCATTGGGATCAGTACGCTCGTGGATGTATTGTAGGTCTTACACGTGGATGTAACAAAGCGCACATCATTCGTGCTACAGTAGAATCTCTTGCATATCAGACATATGATATCCTTGAAGCTATGCAGGCTGATGCAGGCGTTAAGTTAGCAGCTCTTAAGGTTGATGGTGGAGCTTGTAAGAATGACTTCTTAATGCAGTTCCAGGCAGATATCATTGATGCTCCTGTACATCGTCCACAGTGTGTTGAAACAACAGCTATGGGTGCTGCATATCTTGCAGGTCTTGCAGTTGGATATTGGAACAGTAAAGAAGACGTTATCGCTAACTGGGCTATTGATAAAGTATTTGACCCTGAGATGGACGATGATAACCGTAAGAAATTACTTAAAGGCTGGAAGAAAGCTGTTAAGTGTTCCTACGGATGGGCAAAAGAAGATTAGTTAGACTTGATTTGATTAATAAGAATTAGCCATTTAGTTACATAATAAAATGCAAGAAGGGATCCATTTATAAAATGGGTCTCTTTTTGCGTGTCAGATTTTTCTCTTTTAAGCTCATGTATTCTTGAGTACAGAAAAACGCTGAGAGTGCATTAAATTTGTATTTATCTGGTTATTCACTTGATTATGAATAATAAATATGATAAATTCAGAGATTAGAAAGAGTTGTAAAACGATAAGGAGATTGAAGTATGGCAAATATAATTTCAGATGAAACAATCGAATATGTCGGAATCCTTGCCAAGTTGGAACTTTCTGAGGAAGAAAAGGAACAGGCAAAGAAAGATATGGCAAATATGCTTGACTATATTGATACATTGAATGAACTTGATACCAGTGGAGTAGAGCCGATGAGTCACGTATTTCCAGTGAATAATGTGTTTAGAGAAGACGTTGTTACAAATGAAGATGACAGAGATGAGATTCTGGCGAATGCGCCGGAAGCCAAGGACGGAGCGTTTGTAGTTCCAAAGACTTTTGATTAGGAGGAAAGATATGGGGCTTATGGATTATACAGCTGTTGAGCTGGGTAAGAAGATTAAAGCAGGAGAAGTATCTGTTTTAGAAGCTGCGAATGCGGCCATGGATGCTATTAATGCTCTAGAAGATAACTTTAATTGTTATGTAACTGTACAGGAAAGAGAAGCTATACAGGCAAAAGCGGAAGAACTTCAGAAGAAGATTGATGATGGAATTCTTACAGGACCGCTTGCTGGTGTTCCGGTTGCAGTGAAGGATAATATGTGTACAAAAGGAACTCGCACAACCTGTAGTTCTAAGATTCTCGAGAACTTTGAGCCAACTTATACTGCCGAGGCAGTTATGAATCTTGAGAAGGCAGGCGCGCTTATTATTGGTAAAACCAATATGGATGAGTTCGCGATGGGCAGTACAACAGAAACTTCTCATTATGGAGTGACAAAGAACCCATGGAATGCAGAGCATGTACCAGGTGGTTCTTCAGGTGGTTCGGCAGCGGCAGTTGCAGCAGGAGAGTGTAGTTACGCGTTAGGTTCAGATACGGGTGGATCGATTCGTCAGCCGGCTTCTTATTGTGGTATTGTCGGAATGAAGCCTACGTATGGTACGGTTTCACGTTATGGACTCATTGCATATGGTTCTTCTCTTGATCAGATCGGACCGATGGCGAAGGATGTAACGGACTGTGCAACTATTCTTGAAACAATCGCATCCTATGACCCGAAAGATTCTACTTCTGTCAAGAGAGAAGATTATGATTTTACATCTGCTTTAACAGAGGATGTAAAAGGAATGCGCATTGGAATCCCAAAAGATTATATGGGAGAAGGACTGGATGAGGAAGTAAAGGCAGCTGTTCTTTTAGCCGCAAAGAAGTTAGAAGAAAAAGGTGCCATTGTAGAAGAGTTTGATTTAAGCCTTGTTGAATATGCAATTCCTGCCTATTACGTTATTGCTTCTGCAGAGGCAAGTTCTAATCTTGCACGTTTTGATGGTGTGAAATATGGATATCGTACAGAAAGCTACGAAGGACTTCATAATATGTATAAAAAGACTCGTTCCGAAGGCTTTGGACCTGAGGTAAAGAGAAGAATTATGCTTGGTTCTTTCGTGTTAAGTTCAGGTTATTATGATGCATATTACTTAAAAGCGCTTCGTACAAAGGCATTAATTAAACAGGCATTTGATAAAGCATTTGAAAAGTATGATGTCATTTTAGGACCGGCAGCACCAACAACGGCACCGAAGCTTGGAGAGAGCTTAAGTGATCCGATTAAAATGTACCTGGGAGATATCTATACCATTTCTGTAAACCTTGCAGGTCTTCCGGGAATCAGCGTACCGGGCAGTCTTGATAGCAAAGGCCTTCCGATCGGTATCCAGTTTATCGGTGATTGCTTTAAAGAAAAAAATATTATTCGTGCAGCATATGCATTTGAGCAGAGTCGTGAATTTGTAAATTGGAGTCTGAACGGAAAGGAGGAAAAGTAGAATGAGTAAACAATATGAAACGGTCATCGGTCTGGAAGTTCATGTAGAACTGGCGACAAAAACAAAGATTTTCTGTGGATGCAGCACTGCTTTTGGTGGTGCTCCTAATACACATACCTGCCCGGTCTGTACAGGTATGCCTGGTTCCCTTCCTGTATTAAATAAGCAGGTTGTAGAGTATGCCGCTGCTGTAGGTCTTGCAACAAATTGTACGATTACACAGTACTGCAAGTTTGACCGTAAGAACTATTTTTATCCGGACAATCCGCAGAACTATCAGATTTCTCAGCTCTATCTTCCAATCTGCCGCAATGGACAGGTAGAGATCAATGTAGACGGAAGAAAGAAGAATGTAAGAATCCATGAGATTCATATGGAAGAAGATGCCGGAAAGTTAGTACATGACCCATCTACAGGTAATTCCTTAGTAGATTTTAATCGAAGTGGTGTTCCGCTGATCGAGATCGTATCAGAGCCGGATATGCGCTCAGCTGAAGAAGTTATTGCATACCTTGAAAAGCTTCGCATGATCATCCAGTATCTTGGAGCATCTGATTGTAAGCTTCAGGAAGGATCCATGAGAGCGGATGTTAACTTATCTGTTCGTGAAGTGGGAGCGGAAGAGTTCGGAACAAGAACAGAGATGAAGAACTTAAACTCCTTCAGCGCAATCGCAAGAGCAATTGAGGGCGAGATGGAACGCCAGATTGACTTAATTGAAGATGGTAAGAAAGTTGTACAGGAAACAAGAAGATGGGATGATGATAAAGAATATTCTTATCCGATGCGTTCCAAAGAAGATGCACAGGATTATCGTTACTTCCCGGAACCAGACCTTGCACCAATCGTAATTTCAAATGAATGGTTAGATGAGATTCGCAGTCGTCAGCCAGAATTTCGTGATGAAAAACAGGCACGTTATAAAGAACAGTTTGGTCTTCCTGAATATGATATCAATATCATTACAGAAGATAAAACACTTACCGACTTATTTGAATCCTGCATCGAACTGGGTGCAGCCGCAAAAGAAGTATCGAACTGGATTATGGGAGACATTATGCGTCTCTTAAAAGAAAAAGAAATGGAAGCTTCTGACATACATTTCAGTCCAGCAAATCTTGTTAAAATGATTCAGATGATTGAATCTGGTGCAATCAACCGTAAAGTAGCCAAGAAGGTATTTGAGGCAATCTTTGACGAGGATGTAGATCCAGAAGTTTATGTAGAAGAGAACGGATTAAAGACTGTAAATGATGAAGGCGCATTACGAAAGGTAATCGAAGAAATCGTTGCGAATAACCCAAAGTCTGTAGAAGACTATAAAGCTGGAAAGAAGAAAGCAATGGGATTTTTTGTAGGTCAGACAATGAGAGCCATGAAAGGAAAAGCAGACCCGGCAATGGTAAATCAGATTCTCAAAGAAATATTAGATTAATACTAATTTGCCGGGGACACAGACGCCGCTTTGGTAGAAGATATTGAGCTGAATTGTAGTTAGTCTTCTAAAGAAAAGAGAATGGTTATAAGTTTGATTTTGTTCCGTTGCGCTAAACGCTTCATTTTGCCTCAAAAAACGAAAACTTCGGAAAAACGAATCCGAAGTTTTCAGAGTCAAAATTTCACAGCGCAAAGTCACAAAATACAATACTTATAACCATTCTTTTTTTCTTTACTATAGTCTTCTTACAATTCAGCATAAAATTTTGTTTCAGCGGCTGGATGGTTTTGATAACAAATAGCAAATTAGTGATTTCTGTTGGAAAGAGAAGGGGATTCTCCAGAAGATTATGTGAGCTAACCAGAGAAAAATTCTCCATGAGGTAGGAGTAGGTAAATATAATTTTTATACAATCGAATAAGAAAGTATCTTCTTCTAGAGATATTCATTCTAATGAAAACCATAGCCTTCTGGGCAATCCCCATTCTCATCAACTGTAGATTTGGATAGCCAGAAAAAAGAAATAATACCATATCCCAGATGCGGCTTCGGAGCGTGTTTAAGATGCGAACGAGCATTTTAAACACAGCGACTACAGAGCAGATGGGATATGGTATTATTTCTTTTTTCGTCTACACGAAATCTACAAATTAGTATTTAGGAAGGAATATTTATGTGTGAAAAGAAAGTACCTGTATTAAATTTTATGACGAAGAATCGAGATACTCGTTTTTTAAAAAGCTATACATTGAATTATACGAATACAGAAGGTAACGAAAAATTATATGAAATGGTAAGTAACTTTGATTATGAAAAGCCGGAGGAAATTGGACAGAAAGCTTCAGGTGTGGTAATTGTTGGTTTTTGCGGAGAGAAACTTCTTCTTTTGCGAGAGTTTCGCATGGGGGTGAATCGGTTTATCTACAACATGCCGGCAGGACATTTAGAAGAAGGAGAATCGATAGAAGAGTGTGCCGGGCGGGAGCTAAGAGAAGAAACAGGACTTTACATCAAAAAAATCTGTAAAATACTCCCACCAGCCTATGCTGCACCAGATTTAAGTGATTCCTCTGCATGGGTTGTTATAGCAGAGGTAGAAGGAGAATTTAATCCACAGACAGAAGCAGACGAATATATCCAGCCGTTACTTGCAGACAGAAAACAGCTTGAAAAATTATTAGAAACAGAAAAATTTTCAGGAAGAGCGCAACTGATGGCGTATTTTTTCTGTAAAATACTTAGAGAAAACAAACGAAAAAAGAAATAATACCATATCCCATCTGCTCTGTAGTCGCTGTGTTTAAGATGCTTATCCGCATCTTAAACACGCTCCGAAGCCGCATCTGGGATATGGTATTATTTCTTTTTTCTGTGTTTTGGCTTCAGAAGGAATGAATGCAATAGTCTTTGGAAAAGAGAAGGGAGAGAAATCAGAAGACTACTGCTTGCTCGGAAGATGTATCATCCAGAAGATTATTTGCTCTCCTTGATGAGTAGAAAAAGTAAAGAAATCGCCTTTATATTTATCCTACATTCTAATTCAAGAATGCCTTGGCATTCTTGCTGTGAGGTGTGCATCATATAACGTATGACATACGTTTTGAGAAAAATGATATATTGCGACAATATAATGATGAATTTATCATGTACAGTAATAGCTTGCGATATCATTTTTATTATCAGTGAAACTTGAAAAAAGGTTCAGCATAGTGAAAATGGCATCAGAATAAGCCGCAACCTTCTGTCCCCTTCCCCATCTCTTTCCCAAAGACTATTGCCTTCATTCCTTCTAGAGCCAAAACACAGAAAATAAAAATAACAGACCATCGCAAATGTAATGTAAGAACAAGTAAAAATGCCGAACAGGCATTTTCTACGCAGTGATATCTTTACAGTTGCGATGGTCTGTTATTTCTATTTTCGTCTGTTTTTCTTCTTAATGAATGAAATAGTAAAAAGCTTTTGTTTTAATTCGCAATTTGTGCTATCATATGGGCTGTCATTGAAAAGGCATATGAAAAAGATTTTTTCTTCAGAATGAGGGGAAGTAAAACGAAAGGTTGGAATGAATTAAGATGAATAAATTAAGAAAGAGAAAGGCAGGAATCAGGACTTTCTTCAAGGGAAAACATGGAAGGAATTTCTTGCTGGCGCTAGATGTTTTACTGGCAGTTGCCTTTTTTGCAAAGCCGGATCTATATTATAATCCGGAAGCTCCGAAATTTTTTGACCGTTTTTATGCAGATTCTCTCATTATCTGTGGCGGTCTGTGGGTTGCTCTGGTTTTTCTGACTGTAAAGAAGATTCATTTTTCAGCAGAAGTAAATAAGATTTTGACGTATATTGCAGGGATTGCAACACCATTTATGGCTTTTTTATGGTTGGAATTTTATAATGATGCACAGTTTTGGGTGCCGATTTTCAGTATTCCATTTTTGTATCTGATATTAGATATTATTGTGTATTATGTGATATATGTTTTATTTTTGCTACTTTTTAATAGCATACGAGGAGCTTCTATCTGCATGATTATTGTGACAGCAGTGTTTGGGATTTTTAACTATGAACTGACATTATTCCGAAGCATGTCATTTATCGCATCAGATATTTATTCGCTTGTGACGGCAGTTTCTGTAGCAAATACTTATCAGTTACAAGTTGATGTTGACACAGCGGAATTTTTTATGATGACACTTGTGTTGGTTGCACTTCTGTTGAAGCTTGATAAAGAGAAGCTTTTTAAATGGAAGGGACGGATTATTTATACTTTAGTATCCTGTATGATTTTTGCTGGATTTACACAAGTATATGTGTACAGTGATTATCTGGAGAATATAGGAGTGGATTTCCGTGTATACCGCCCGCAGTATAAGTATCGTTATTATGGAACGTTGCTTACAACGATGCGGACATTTGGTTATCTTCATGTGACACAACCGGAAGATTATTCAGTGAGTGCAGTTAAGAAAATTACAAAACAGTATATGGATAGTAATTCTACTGAATCTACTGAATCTACAGAAACTAAGAAACCAAATATAATTGCAATTATGAATGAATCTTTTGCGGATTTAAAGGAAGTAGGTGATCTGCAGGTTTCACAGGATTACATGCCATTTTTCCGTAAATTAAAGGAAAATACAATCAAGGGATATACATATTCTTCTGTATTTGGCGGTAATACAGCTAACTCGGAATTTGAGTTTATGACGGGAAATACACTTGCATTTTTACCAGATAACTCTGTTCCATATCAGCTTTTTCTTAGAAGTAAGACAGCAGGATTGACACATACATTAAAAAATCAGGGATACAGTCCATGTTATGCGCTGCATCCATTTTATAAGACAGGTTACAGCAGGTATAAAGTATATCCATTAATGGGATTTGATAAATTTTATACGTCTGATAATTTTTCAGTATTTACAGATACGGTAAATTACCATATTACAGATTCGGAAGATTATAAAAAGCTTATTAGCCTTTATGAGAATCGAACCGATAAAGATAAGCCATTTTATTTATTTAATGTAACGATGCAGAATCATGGAAGTTATGATGGAAGCACTTTAGAAACAGGGGATGATGTACAGATTGAAGGTGATCTACAGTCGTATTCTAAAGCAGAGCAGTATCTCAACATGATTAAAATGTCCGATAATGCATTAAAGGAACTCGTTCATTATTTTGAAAAAGTAGATGAGCCGACTGTTATCGTATTTTTTGGAGATCATCAGCCGGATTTAGAAGAAGATTTCTATAATAAACTTTTGCATACAGATATTCAGAAGTTAGAAGGAGAAGAGCTGGAGAAACTTTATAAAGTTCCATTTTTAATTTGGGCGAACTATGATATTAAAGAAGAAAATGTGAAACGTACCAGTAACAACTATCTTTCGACATATCTTGCAGAAGTAGCAGGCATTAAAAAAACAGGTTATCTTGAATATTTAACGAAACTCAGGGAAGAAATTCCGGCAATTAATGCTATCGGATATTGGGATAAAAATGGAAAGTTTTACGAGGTGGATGATAAAAAATCTCCATATTATGAATTGATACATCAGTATAATCTGCTTGAATATAATAATCTCTTTGGAAAAGATGATCAGCAAAAAGAATTTTTTTACATAAAAAATTAATATCTTCTACGCTGCGGCTATTTTTGCATTCATGAATTTTGTTTGGTAGAATGATTATGTTTATGATATAATAAGTTAATATGCGGATTATATGGCAGCGGAGCTGCTTATCGCGTACTAATCCATCACAATAGATAGAAGGAGAAAGAATAGAAATGATTATTCGTTTAAAGGATGGTTCTGAAAAAGAATATGCACAGCCGATGTCTGTGCTTGATATTGCAAAAGATATTAGTGAAGGTCTTGCAAGAAATGCATGTGCAGGACAGGTGAACGGGGAGACAGTAGATCTTCGTACTATAGTTTCCGAAGATAGTGATTTGAATATTCTTACATTTAATGACGATGAAGGCAAGCTTGCATTTAGACATACAGCGTCTCATGTACTTGCACAGGCAGTAAAGCGCTTGTATCCAGAAGCAAAGCTTGCAATTGGACCGGCAATCGAAGAAGGTTTTTATTATGATTTTGATATGGCTCCACTTACAAGAGAAGATTTAGATGCCATTGAAAAAGAAATGAAAAAAGTGATTAAAGAGAATCCTCCAATTGAAAGATATGAGCTTCCAAGGGAAGAAGCGATTACTTTCATGAAAGAAAAAGAGGAACCTTATAAAGTAGAACTTATTGAAGATTTACCGGAAGATGCGACGATCAGCTTCTACAAACAGGGAGATTTTACAGACCTTTGTGCTGGTCCTCATTTAATGAGTGTAAAGCCGATTAAAGCATTTAAACTTACAGCTTCTTCAGGAGCTTACTGGAGAGGTAACGAGAATAATAAGATGCTTACACGTATTTATGGTACAGCTTATACAAAGAAAGCAGATTTAGAGGAACGTCTTAAATATTTAGAAGAAATCAAGCTGCGTGATCACAACCGTCTTGGACGTGATATGGAATTATTTACAACAGTGGATGTTATTGGACAAGGACTGCCACTTCTTCTTCCAAAGGGAGCCAAAATCGTTCAGACATTACAGAGATGGATTGAAGATTTAGAGGATAATGAATGGGGTTATGTAAGAACAAAGACACCATTGATGGCAAAGAGTGACCTTTATAAGATTTCCGGACACTGGGATCATTATAAAGATGGAATGTTTGTACTTGGTGATGAAGAAAATGATAAAGAAGTATTAGCGCTTCGTCCGATGACATGTCCATTCCAGTATTATTGTTACAAGAATACTCAGAAATCTTATAGAGATCTTCCTTATAGAATGAGTGAGACATCTACACTGTTCCGTAATGAAGATTCTGGAGAAATGCATGGATTAACTCGTGTACGTCAGTTTACTATTTCAGAAGGACATTTGATTATTCGTCCAGATCAGACGAATGATGAGTTAAAAGGATGCCTTCACTTAGCACAGTACTGCCTTAGCGTTCTTGGTGTACAGGATGATGTGACATATCGTCTTTCTAAATGGGATCCTAATAATAAAGAAAAATATTTAGGGGATGATGAATACTGGGAAACAACGCAGGATGCAATCCGTAATATTTTAATTGATCAGGGCGTGCCTTTTGTAGAAGCAGAGGGTGAAGCTGCTTTCTACGGACCAAAGATTGATATCCAGGCTAAGAATGTATATGGCAAAGAAGATACGATGATTACGATTCAGCTTGATTGTGCTATCGCAGAGAACTTTGATATGTACTACATTGACCAGAATGGAGATAAACAGCGTCCATATGTTATTCATAGAACATCTATGGGATGTTATGAAAGAACACTTGCATGGCTTATTGAAAAATATGCAGGTAAGTTCCCTACATGGCTCTGTCCAGAGCAGGTACGCGTACTTCCGATTTCCGAGAAGTTTGCCGATTACGCAGAAGAAGTTAATAAAGAACTTAAGAAAAATGGTATCTTAAGTACAGTAGATAATCGTTCTGAAAAGATTGGATACAAGATTCGTGAAGCACGTCTTCAGAAACTTCCATATATGTTAGTAGTAGGTGCACAGGAACAGGAAACAGGAAAAGTATCTGTAAGAAGTCGTTTCGCAGGAGATGAAGGTCAGAAAGATTTAAAAGACTTTATCTCTGCAATCTGTGAAGAAATTCGTACAAAAGAGATTCGTCAGGAAGTAGAGCAGTAAGAATACTTGTGCTCTGATACAGACGCCTCATAGAAGATAAATAATCCCTATTTGTGACTTTCGTCGCGGTGTGTTGAATGTTCGCTTTAGCGCTCGCATCCGACATTTGCTCCCAGGTCACAAATAGGGATTATTTATCTTCTATGAGGCTGTGCTGTGATAACTTCAGGTGATCAAGTATTCTTTTGAGGAGATTTGAGGTTGCGGTAGAGGTATCTTCTATGAAAAGCCTTGCATTAAAAGTTATTGATTTTGTTCCGTTGTGCTAAACGTTCCATTTTGCCCAATAAAACAAAAACTTCGAAAAAAGCAGTCCGAAGTTTCTATGGTCAAAATTCCACAGCACAAATTCACAAAATCAATAATTTTAATGCGAGGCTTTTCTGATTTAAGGTTACTTTACTCTAATTTTGCTTTAGTAGGATAATCTGAGTTAGAAAGTTTGTTAAATTGATAAAAAAGTAACAATCTAGCGAGTCGAATCTGTAGTATAAATGATAAAAATACAGAAAAAGTACAATATCTAGTGCTTTTTAAGAAAATAAAAAAATATCCAAAAAATGCTTGACGTGAGTATAGTGTTATGATATTATAATATGCGTTGCACATGAGAAACACATTTTTGAAAGAAAAATGATAAAAATCTTAAAAGAAAGTTAAAAAAAACTTGACAGATTAGATAACATGTGATAACATATAAAAGTTCGCATCGCAGGAAACAAAAGTCTTCAAAAAGAAGATGAAAAAAGTTTTCAAAAAAAGTTCTTGACAAATAGAAAGCGATGTGATAAAATGTAAAAGCTCTCGTATGAAAGCAAAACCTTGATAACTGAATAACAAAACAACCTTGAACGTTAATTCAAATTTCATTCGGGTTTTCCTGAGAGTGATGTCTGCAGGGAAGTCCATGGAAAAGAACGAAAGTTCAAAACCTAAATAAACAGTAAAGACAGGAAAAGAACCAGTGGTTCTCGACCTCGATCTGACATCTTAAACATTTTATTTGAGAGTTTGATCCTGGCTCAGGATGAACGCTGGCGGCGTGCCTAACACATGCAAGTCGAACGAAGCACCTTTTAAGATTCTTCGGATGATTGATTGGTGACTGAGTGGCGGACGGGTGAGTAACGCGTGGGTAACCTGCCCTGTACAGGGGGATAACAGTTGGAAACGGCTGCTAATACCGCATAAGCGCACGAGAGGACATCCTCTTGTGTGAAAAACTCC
>NZ_VULP01000035.1:0-29470 GCF_009697165.1 Anaerobutyricum soehngenii
ATGCACGATTTCTGTGTACTTTATTCAGTTTTCAATGTGCAATTTTAATTTATCTTGAATGTTCACAAGAGCATACCTATCTTTTTCTCATAAGATTAGATTATCCGAGTTTTCGGACAGTCTCCCCCCAAATACTATTTCATTCATTCCTTCTGGAGCCAAAACACAGAAAATAAAAAGAATAGACCATCGCAACTGTAATGTGAGAGCAAGTAAAAATGCCAAACAGGCATTTTCTACGCAGTGATATCTTTACAGTTGCGATGGTCTATTCTTTTTATTTTCGTCTGTTTCCTTTCAAAGAATCAAATAGTTATTTAACAAATTCTTTTACAGAAGCATATACGCCCTTGCCGTCTAAGCCGTATTTCTCAATAAGCTTCACTGCAGGACCGGATTCTCCGTAAACATCGTTCACACCAATTCTCTTAACAGGTACCGGATATTTTTCGGAAAGTACTTCACATACTGCTCCGCCAAGTCCACCGATTACGGAATGTTCTTCTACTGTAACAACTTTACCTGTTTCTTTGGCTGCTTCTACAAGGAGGTCTGCATCAATTGGTTTGATCGTATGGATGTTGATTACTTTTGCTTCAACGCCATCTTCAGCAAGCATGTCTGCTGCTTCTAATGCAGAGCTTACGCAAAGACCTGTTGCTACGATTGTAACATCTTTACCTTCTCTTAATACAACTCCTTTACCGATCTCAAATTTATAATCATCGTTGTCGTTGATTACTGGTACAGCAAGACGACCAAATCTTAAATATACAGGTCCGTCTAATTCATAAGCGGCACGTACTGCTGCCTTTGCTTCTACATCATCGGAAGGATTAATGATTGTCATTCCAGGGATTGTACGCATTAATGCGATATCTTCGTTACACTGATGTGTTGCTCCGTCTTCACCAACGGAAATACCGGCATGCGTTGCGCCAATCTTTACGTTGAGATGTGGATATCCAACAGAGTTACGAATCTGCTCAAATGCACGTCCTGCTGCGAACATGGCAAATGTACTTGCGAAAGGAACCATTCCTGTTGTTGCAAGACCTGCTGCGATTCCTACCATATTACATTCTGCGATACCGCAGTCAATATGACGTTCCGGGAAAACTTTTTTAAACATTCCTGTCTTTGTAGCAGCTGCAAGGTCCGCATCTAAAACTACAAGGTTCTCGTGTTCTTTTCCTAATTCAATTAACGCATTTCCATAGCTTTCTCTGGTAGCGATCTTCTTTACTTCTGACATAATGCTTCCTCCACTTTCTTTAAATCTTCCATGGCTACAGCATACTGTTCATCGTTTGGTGCAGTACCATGCCAGGATGCCTGATTCTCCATAAAGGAAACTCCTTTACCCTTTACAGTCTTCATAATGATTGCTACAGGCATTCCCTTTACTTCTCTTGCTTCTTTAAATGCTGCATCTAACTGATCAAAATCATTACCATCTGCTACATTAATTACGTGGAAGTTAAATGCTTCAAACTTCTTATCGATCGGATATGGAGAACATACATCTTCAACTTTACCATCAATCTGTAATCCGTTGTTATCTACGATCACTACTAAGTTATCAAGATGTCTTGCTCCTGCAAACATTGCAGCTTCCCAAACCTGTCCTTCCTGGATTTCACCGTCTCCAAGAAGTGTGTAAACACGATAAGATTTCTCTCTTAACTTCGCTGAAAGAGCCATTCCAACTGCAGCGGAGATTCCCTGTCCAAGAGAACCTGAGGACATATCAAGTCCTGGAGTGTGCTGCATACATGGATGTCCCTGAAGGTGGGAACCGATATGTCTTAATGTAAGTAAGTCTTCTACTGGGAAATATCCCTTATTAGCTAATGCTGCGTATAAACCTGGCGCTGTGTGGCCTTTTGATAATACGAAACGGTCTCTGTCCGGATCCTGAGGATTCTTCGGATCTACATTCATCTCCTCAAAGTATAAATATGTAAAAAGATCTGCTGCGGATAAAGAACCACCCGGATGTCCTGCTTTTGCTGCATGAACACCTGTGATAATTCCTTTTCTCACTTCATTTGCCACTTTCTGAAGTTCTAATTTATTCATGGCTTCCTCCTTATTGCCTAATGTTCTCCTGCTTTGCTGTAACTTTACAAATAACCCATGTCATTCGCTCTCCTGATATCTTACACGATCATGCTATCAGGAAAAACTTCTTTCATTCCTCCTCCATTTTATTGTAAGTTTCATAATAAGAATAAAATAAGTTAACACACTTGTTATTATACAAATAGTTCCGTGATATGTCAATTTATTTTATGGGATAATTCCCTCATCCTTGGGATTTATTGCGACAATGGTGAAAATGGCAAGACGAATGAAAAACAGCCCTGAAATAAAAAAAGACTTATAAGCGTATTTATGACCTCGAAGCAAGGTTTGTATGCAAGTGCATAAGCAGATATCCAAACCGTCACGACGAAAATCACAAATATAGCTATAAGTCTTTTTCTTTTTATTAAGCTACCAATAAACTACTAAATCAATTACTCTCCACATGTTGGACAGGAGCCTGGTGCAAATTTTTCTTTATCGTACGCAATTCCGTTCTTATCATAGTAGTCTTTTACTGCTGCTTTTACAGCTTCTTCTGCTAATACGGAACAGTGAATCTTATGTGTTGGCAGTCCATCAAGCGCCTCAACTACTGCTTTATTAGATAATTCTAATGCATCATCAATAGATTTTCCTTTAATCATTTCTGTTGCCATAGAACTGCTGGCGATAGCAGAACCACATCCAAATGTGTTAAACTTTACATCTTCAATAATTCCGTCTTTTACTTTAATGTACATCTTCATGATGTCACCACACTTTGCATTACCTACTTCTCCGATGCCATCTGCATCGTCCATCTTTCCTAAGTTTCTTGGATTGCGGAAATGATCCATTACTTTTTCACTATATAACATGTTTCTTCTCTCCCTTCTCAAGCTCTTCCCAGATTGGTGAAATGTCTCTTAAATAAGAAACGATTCCTGGTACTTCTTTAATGATATATTCGATCTGTTCCGGCGTATTCTCTTCACATAATGTAAGACGAAGTGAACCATGTGCCACTTCATGAGGCAGTCCGATTGCTAATAATACGTGGCTTGGATCAAGAGAACCTGATGTGCAGGCACTTCCTGAAGATGCCTCGATTCCTTTTTCATCGAGTAATAATAAAAGAGATTCTCCTTCGATTCCTTCAAAACAGAAGTTTACGTTACCCGGAAGTCTTTTCTTCGCATCACCATTTAAACGAGAATGTTCAATAGTAGAAAGTCCCTCGATCAGACGATCTCTCATTGCCGCTATCTTAACCATGTTCTCGTCCATATTTGCAACAGCTTCTTTTAATGCTGCTGCCATACCAACGATAGCTGGAATATTCTCTGTACCGGCTCTTCGTCCTCTTTCCTGTGCGCCACCTTCGATCAAGTTAAACAGTGGAACACCTTTTCTGACATAAAGAACACCGATTCCCTTTGGTCCATGGAACTTATGTCCGGATAAAGACAACATATCAATATTCTGTGCATGTACGTTCACTGGAACATGTCCAACTGCCTGTACTGCATCGGTATGGAATGTTACTTTTTTCTCTTTACAAATCTTTGCGATTTCATCAATTGGCTGTAATGTACCAATCTCATTGTTCGCATACATAATAGTAACTAATGCTGTATCTTCACGAATTGCTTTCTCCACATCTGCAGGGTCAACGATTCCATCTGCTCCAACATCTAATAATGTGACTTCAAAGCCTTCTCTCTCTAACTTCTTAAGAGTATGAAGAACCGCATGATGTTCAATCTTCGTGGAGATAAGATGCTTCTTTCCCTTCTTCGCTCCAAAAAGAGCTGCTGAACGGATTGCCTGGTTATCTGCTTCACTTCCGCCGGAAGTAAAATAAATCTCATTAAAATCTGCTCCTAAAGCTTCTGCAACGTCCTCTCTTGCTTTCTGAAGTACTTCAGCAGCACGCTGTCCCGTAGAATGCAGGCTGGATGGGTTTCCAAAAACCTCATTCATGCACTTTGTCATCGCATCTATCGCAACAGGACTCATCTTTGTAGTTCCTGCATTATCTGCATAAATATACATAAATTCACCCTCTTCTTTCTAAATCCTATCTGTTTTATAGGGATTATATCTTTAAATTCCTATCCTGTCAATAGGATTTTACAAAAAAGATATTTCTATTCATGTTTTTTATTTTATACACGAACGTGTATACTAAAAAATACTGAAGAATCGGATTATACCCGACCCTCCAGTAAATCTTCCAAAGTCACTGTCTCTAAATAGTCATCAATAATACCATCCAGCTTCTGCCACATTGGGAGCGTAATACAATATCCTGCTTTCTCGCAGGTCACCTTGCCTCCTTCGAGACAATTCACCGGTGCCAAAGTCTTCTCTGTCAACTTTAAAATAGAGCCTATCGTATACTCTGAAGACTTTCTCGCCAGACGATACCCGCCTTTCTTGCCACGACCACTTATAAGCATGCCTCCTTTATGAAGAAGGCTTACGATCATTTCAAGATACTTCATAGATATATTCTGACTCTCCGCAATCTCCTTCAACGGAATTAATTCTTCTCTGTCATTCTGAGCTAAATAAATCATTACCCGAAGTGCATAACGACCTTTCGATGAAACCATCATACCTCTCCACCTCCTAATTCCTAATAATATACTAGGAATTTAGAAATAGCAAGCAAAACTTGTTTTCGCCTTTGTAAGCTGCCAAACACTTGACACATGCACCATAAACCCTTTATAATAGTGTAGTTAAAAATATATTGTCTATATTATTCTATATCATAATACTACAGATGAGTGGATTATTTTACGGAATTATTATAATGAAGGCTATAGGTTTTTCTGTTTCTGATTTAAACAGTACAGACCCTATAGCCTTTTTTTGTTATGGTAATAGTATAACAAAATCTCCATCACTGATAGTCATTTATTAAAGAATAATATAACAGAAAAATAAAAAAGAAAGGATACTTTATATGGATCAGACTTATATGAAAGAAAAACCGATTCTACCGCTTTTACTTTTTATGGCAGCACCAATGATTTTATCCATGCTGGTAAATTCTCTTTACAACATTATCGACAGTATTTTCGTTGCACAGATCAGCGAAGATGCCATGACCGCACTTTCTCTTGTATTTCCAATACAAAATTTTGTCAACTCTGTTGCGGTCGGTTTCGGCATCGGAATCAATGTTATGATTGCTTTTTGTCTCGGTGCCGGAGACCAGCTTCATGCGCACAAAGCTGCTTCACAGGGATTCTTCCTCTCCATTGTTCACGGAATCCTTTTAAGTATCACAGGCATCCTCATTATGCCTTCATTTTTAAAACTATTTACTCACAATGAAAATATTTTATCGTTAGGGTTACGTTATTCCAATATCGTTCTTCTTTTTTCAATTATCATCCATGCGGAAATCACTTTCGAAAAATACTTTCAGGCGATGGGGATGATGGTTGTCAGTATGCTCAGTATGCTCTGCGGATGTATTCTAAATATTATACTTGACCCGATTCTCATTTTCGGTCTTGGTCCTTTCCCTCGACTTGGAATTGAAGGAGCTGCTATCGCAACCGGAATCGGACAATGTTCCACCCTGCTGATTTACATTTTATTTTATATTATGAAAAAGCCACCTGTAAAAATACATAGAAACCTGCTTCGCCCGGAAAAGAAAATCTGTGCCCGTCTCTATGGAGTAGGAATTCCTGCAGCATTAAATATGGCACTGCCATCTTTGCTTATCTCTGCTTTAAATGCTATCCTTGCATCCATCTCAGAAACAGGAGTTACAATCTTGGGAATCTATTATAAATTGCAGACCTTCTTATATTTATCTGTCAATGGAATGATTCAGGGAATGCGTCCAATCATCGGATATAATTACGGCGCAAAAGAATATAAACGAGTAAATAAGATTTACAATCTGGCACTTATTATTTCCTTTGGAATCATGGCTGTCGGAACTGTACTTTTCATGTTCACTCCTGAAACCTTTATGAAAATGTTCACCACGCAGCCTTCTACAATCACAGCCGGTGTCTCCGCTCTTCGAATTATTTCCTGCGGTTTTATCGTTTCTTCCGTATCTGTTGTATCAAGTGGAGCTTTGGAGGGACTCGGTAAAGGAAATGAATCTCTTGCCGTTTCCTTACTTCGTTATCTTATAATCATCGTGCCGTTAGCATTCGTACTAAGCCAATTCCTTGGTGTATCTGGCGTATGGCACTCCTTCTGGATTACCGAAGCGATTACAGCGATCATATCTTATATTATCTATAAAAAAGCTCTTCTCAAAAAATAATTACAAAACAAAAAGCCGGAATTTTTATAGTTTCCGGCTTTTTGTCTTATTCGTCTTTTCGACTACATTCAAGTCGAGCCACCTGAAAGAGGTGGGAGTCTTCTCGACTGAGATAAATAATATCAGGGTCAAAAGATCAGAAAGCCGATACAAGCTTGCTTGCAAGACGACTTTTGACCTTTTGACCCTGATATCTAATAAATTTTAGAAAGGGTATTTCATTAAATTAGAGGTATTTTTTAAATGTGTAATTACTTATTGATATACGTTACTTTTTAATATAAATTACTTTACTGCGTTATTATGAGTTTTTTATATGCGTTACTATGCGATTACTATAATTGCTTGTTACTATTTTTTACTATGAGTTACTACGAGTATTTCTTTGAATGATACGCTTTCTTATGCGTTCTGAGCCAGCTGTTCTCCCAGTTCTTCACACTGTTTGATTGCGTCATCATCTGGAGTTTCCTGGCAGATAAGGCCTTCCCCATTTAATACGGTTGCACCTGCTGCTGTCATTCTTTCTTCCCAGTCTCTCATCCACTGACCGTCGCCCCAGCCATAGGAACCAAAAAGTGCGATGGTTTTTCCCTGTGCGAAGCCTTCTACTTCTTCCACAAACGGTTCCATCTCCATCTCTTCGAGTACTTCAGCACCCATTGCAGGACATCCAAGAGCAAATACCCTTGCTGCTTTTAAGTCTTCCATAGATGCGCCTGAGACTTCTACTACATCTGCTTCTTTACCGGCTTTTGTAATTCCGGCTCCGACAGCTTCTGCCATAGCTTGTGTGTTACCTGTCTGAGACCAGTACACTACACTTATCTTGCTCATTGCTGCTTCCTCCTGAAAAAATTATTACTGTGATTCACCACGATGTTTCCATCATCGAAAGGGTCTTACAAGGAACTTTAAGCCGCGCCATCCAGCAGTAAATTACTGCTGCAGCTCTCGATTACATTTCTTATTCCGATACCTTTTGATACCAGTTCAATTAACGCTTCCTTCGCCCGGTCAAATTTGTAAAACAATTGCTTTGCTTCTGACAGGTCTCCATAAACTTTCCAGTAACCAGAATAGAGATAATTTTTCCCCTCATTCACCACAAATCCTTTGACATCTTCTGCAGGATAACCTAACAGAACACCAATCTCATGGGGAAAAGCTTTCCCTTTCTGCACGTAAGCTTCATATCGCATCTGAATTGTTTGAAGAATATCTGATAAGATAATTCCGCTGTATCCCGCCTCATTAAGAAGAACTCTGTTCTCTGCCCGCATAAGCCAGGCAGTCAGCCTTTCTTCTCTGTACAGAAAAAATGTTGTCTTACATTCTGACTTTGCCAATCTTATATAAGAAATATCCGTTCCGTCAAGAATTGCTCCAACATATTTCTCGTTCTTTGATGGTATAATCAAAAGATTCGCCACCTTAAGTCCAGTAATCAGCGGCGCACACTGCAGGGCCATCTGTGTTCTGATATTATCTTTATCCATTTTCTGTACAATCTCAAATACTTCCTGTCTCATGGTGCCTCCTTGTTTTTTGTTTCGTTAGTTATTACTAACTTACATTTATAATACCTAACTTCCACTCATAAGTCAATAGCTTTATTGATATAATTTTCTCTATAATTATTTATTTCATGCATGAAACAAACGAAAATAAAAAAATAGACCCTTGCAACTGTAAAGATATCGCTGCATAGAAAATGCCTTCTCGGCATTTTTATTTGCTCTCACATTACAGTTGCAAGGGTCTATTTTTTTATTTTCTGTTTATTGGCTCCATATGAATATTCAAGTCGAACAATATTGGGCAAGACAAGGAGCATAAGACAGAAGTCTTTGGAAAATTCTAATATGCTACCATACTGAAGCTTTTTCTGAATTTTAATAACATAGACTTCCGACCTATTCCCCATTCTTTCTTTGCATGTTTAATTTTTATTTCAATTTAATTTTTACTTCAATTTAGCAAAACACAGAAACGAAAAAAATCTAATGATTGCAGATGTAATGTCGGAGCAAGAGAAGGATGCGATTTAGCATTCTTCTCGCCGCGACTATCTTTACAGATGCAATCATTAGATTTTTTTCGTTTCGTCTGTTTCCCCTAAATTAAGGAAGCAAATTCTTCATGCTTTTTAAGCTAATTAACAGTGTTGATACGTTGTGGCACAGTGCGGATGTTGCTGGTGCTAATACTCCTGCGACTCCTAATACGATCAGGCTGGAGTTGATTGCTACGATAGAACGATAGTTTGTGTGAATTCGTTTTAATAACGCATTACTGAGCTGTTTTAAGACGACAACTTCATATAAGCTTTCTGCGCTGATCGTGATGTCTGCGATTTCTTTTGCGATTTCAGCACCATCACTGACAGCAATTCCTACGCTTGCGGCAGAAAGAGCCGGGGAATCGTTGATTCCATCTCCAATCATCATGACCTTTCTTCCTTTTTCTTTTTCTTTCGTAATAAAGTTTGCCTTATCTTCTGGAAGTACTTCTGAATAATATTCATCAACGCCAACACGTTTTGCGATGGCGGCAGCGGTTCTCTCGCTGTCTCCGGTCATCATAACAACTTTTGTGATTCCTGCTTTTTTCAGCTTTTTAATGACATCTGCTGCTTCCTCACGTAGAGGGTCTTCGATGCAGATGACGGCAGCAAGTGTGCCTTCTAATGCAAGATATAAATGAGAGTATTCTTCTGGAAGTGCTTCAAATTTTGCTTCTTCTCCTTCTGGAATCTTGCAGTTTTCATCTTCAAATACAAAATGATAGCTTCCGATTATGGCTGTTTTTCCTTCGATTGTTGTGGAAATTCCATGTGCTACAACATACTGCACTTTTGAGTGCATTTCTTCATGATCAAGTTCTTTCTTTAATGCCGCATCTACAACTGCTTTTGCCATGGAATGTGGAAAATGTTCTTCCATACATGCTGCCATACGAAGCATTTCATCTGCATTATTTTCTCCAAATGGGACAACTTCTGCCACTGTTGGCTCTGCTTTTGTTAACGTTCCCGTCTTATCGAACACGATCGTATCTGCCTCTGCAACGGCTTCCATATATTTACCGCCTTTTACAGTTACGTTATGCTGGCTTGCTTCACGTATCGCGGACAATACAGAGATTGGCATGGCAAGTTTTAACGCACAGGAGAAATCAACCATAAGAACGGCGATTGCCTTTGTTGCATTTCTCGTAGCCAAATATACAAGTCCAGTTCCTGCTAAAGTATATGGTACGAGTTTATCTGCCAAATGTTCTGCCTTGCCCTCAAGACCTGATTTTAATTTCTGTGAATCTTCGATCATTGTAACTATCTTGTCGTAGCGTCCACTTCCACCGACTGCTTTTACTTCAACAGTGATTTCTCCTTCTTCTACAACTGTTCCGGCATAAACAGATGCCTGATCTACCTTTCTTACCGGCATGGATTCCCCGGTGAGAGAAGCCTGGTTAACCATTGCCTCCCCGGCACTTACAATGCCATCAAACGGAATAACATTTCCCATGTGTACGACAATGCTGTCACCCTGTTTGATCTGTGAATATGGCACGAGAACTTCTCCATCCTCTGCCTTTAGCCATACCTTTTCTACATTCAGTGACATAATTCTTGCGAGATCACCTACGGATTTCTTATGTGTCCAGTCTTCTAGCAACTCTCCAATTCCAAGAAGGAACATGACGGAGCTTGCTGTATCATAATTGCCTCGAAGAATAGATACTCCGATTGCTGTCGCATCAAGTACCGGTACTTCTAACTTACGCTGTGCAAGGGTCCGAATTCCTTTCCATATATATCCAATAGATTTTACCCCTGTATACACTGCACGAAACGGTGCCGGTAATAAAATCTTTCTTGCATAATGTGCCATAATCTGTCCGATCATTTTTTCCTGAAATTCACGATTCAGATTTCTTCCAGAGTTTTCAATAATGCCATCCGGTATTTCAACCTTTTCATAAACAAATTTTTGTATTCCTTTAATAATATTTTTTCGTACAAGGCCATCCGCATCCGCTTTATAACAAACAACTGCATCTGCTGTTCTGTCATAAACTTTTACAGATTCCACGCCTTCCATATTTTCCAGATAATATAACAGAATATCTGCCTGCTCACAGGTCATCTGTTTCTTCTGAACTACATGAAAACGTATTCTTCCTTTTATCTCATGTTTTATCTGAAACTTCAAAATATTCACCTCTTCATTTATCTGTTTGTCTGTTTATCACATCAACTGTTAAAAAAAGAGACCGCCTCTATTCTGCAGTCTCTTTATCTAACTCTTCATCCAAATTGTTAAAACTATTCTGCAGCTTCCTCTACTGCTTCTGCCCCAACTTCTTCTGTTGTTTCTTCTTCTGTTTCTTCTTCCGCTTCTGCTTCTTCTGCAAATTCTGCTGCAGCTTTTGCTTCTGCACGCTCTTCGTTAATCTGCTTTGCACCTTCGTAAATATCTTCTGCATTTTCCTGAACAGTTGTAACTGTATTCATAACCGTTTCTTTTGCTCTTAAAACAGCTGCTGTACAGTTAGTGTAAAGCTTCTTAGCATCATCACTTGCTAAAGCTTTAATACCTGCTGTTCCAAATAAAGTACCTGATGCAAATAAACCTACTTTTTTCCAGTTAATTTTAGTTAAACATTCAAACATATCTATGACCTCCTGATAATATAATCTTATGTAGCGTTACTTTTCTTTTCACGCAATAATAAGCCAACCGAGGAGAAATTACAAGTAAAATATTCACAAATGAGATTTTTTCTCACTTACCCTCGCCTGGCATTATTTATTCTCAATAAGCACTGTATTATTATCTTATTCAGGTTTTAAATCAGATAGAATCTAGACCATAATTTTATTCGCCATATCTTTTCCAATGGCAACTCTAGAATCCTTCACATTCACGATCATATTGCCATTAATCTCAGAAACAACTGTAATTGTTCCACCAACAACAAATCCTAATGTCTCTAAGAATTTCTTTGTCTCCTGTTTTCCACCAATCTTTTTAATTATCACCGGTTCTCCCTGACTTGCCATCGTTAATGGTAACATAATAACCTCTTTCTTTTGTACGTTTGTTAAACCTTACTTTTATTTTATACACTCTTATCTAGTTAGTATGCTCTAATATTCATTAGAAGTCAATAATTTATTTGAGATTTTTTCTCAATAATCAATTTTTCATATAAAAATATGGCAGTGATTCTGCATTTTATACATGAATCACTGCTATAGAGTTAGATTAATATTTCAATTTAATATTTCAATACTTTCTTCAGTTGTTTTACTGCCTTGGCGCTTTTCTTACTTTTCAGATCCTGATAATCAAAGAAAGCAAATCCATCGCAGCCTTTCTTTCTCGCATACTGTACCTGTTTTTTAAGTATATTTGCATCGGATCGCCACTCTCTTCGTTCTGCAGAACCTGCTCCGATATTATGGCCTGCGCGGTATACGGCAATTCCTATATATACCTTTACTTTTTTACTTTTTGCCGCATTCATCCATCGATTAGTTACTCTATCAAACTTCGCATACGGATGCTTGAATCCCCAGTAAATCTGTGGGCAGATATAATCTACATAATCAGAAGAATTGAGCCACTTGTTGATATCAACATAATATGAATATCTGCTTGTGAGATTATCAATATTTCCTGCCGGGCTGATTCCAAATGTCACACTTGGATCAATAGATTTTACCGCACTGTGAATCGCCTTTACCAGCATATTTACCTGTTCTCTTCTAAAGCTTACGATATTTTGCTTTCCTTTTGCCATTGTAGAAGCTCTGTATTCTTTTGCATCAAAGGCGGAGTTTACATTTGATGAGCTGAAAGCCGGATAAAAATAATCATCCATATGTATTCCATCAACATCGTAATTCTCTACGATTTCTTTTACTCCGTTTACGATCAGGTTTCTTACCTGGGCTTTCGCTGGATTGTAATACAGGCTTCCTTTATAAGCTAAAACATTACGGCGTGTCTTTTTCTTATTATGCCACTTTCTTGCTGGATTCTTTGTCGAAAGCTTCTTATAATTCGTGGAACCGGATGCCACACGATATGGATTGATCCACGCTTCAATCTTCATCCCGTTTGCATGTGCTACCTGTGTCATAATTTTTAATGGATCATATCCTGGATTCTTTCCCTGTTTACCGGAAATACACTTTGACCATGGAAAATATTTCGACTTATACATCGCATCCCCAAATGGGCGGACATGAACAATTATGCAGTTCATTCCAAGGCTTTTTCCCTTTTTTACTGCCTCTGTAAAATACTTTTTAAATGTTGTGGCATTTCTCTTTTTATACTTTGCTCTGTAAGCAGTATAATCATAGTAGGAAAACCAAAATGCCTTGTACTCATCTGTATTGGCTGTTGTCTGTTCTGCTTGAGTGTCAGAAGCTTCTGCAGCATTGACTGCCACACTTCCTAATGTGTTTCCAAGTAAAAGACAGGTCAGCAACATTGTCAGAACAATCTTACATTTCTTCATTAACATTCTTTTTCTTCATTCCTTTCCTCATATATGTCTCCCTAAGCCCTTATAGATGCAACATTAATTAACCACTATGTTTTTATCACAGATTTTAGAGTTTCAGAAGCCCATATATATTTTCATATTAACTAAAAAAATTCCAAAGATAGTTATAACACATATCTTCGTCAGAATAAAGGTTTTCATTTTTTATCGCATCAAACACAACTTTCAGAGCAAACAGAAACCTTCCGACCGTCTTCTCACCTTTCTGGTATCTGCTGCGTAATACAGTGGATATTTCCTCCACCATATACGATTTCTTTTGTATACACTCCTACTACTTTTCTTTCCGGGAACATTTCCTGAATTTGCTGTAATGCTAATCCATCATTTTCATCTCCATATTGAGGAACGATAACTCCTCCATTTACAATAAGGAAGTTGGCATAAGATGCTATACATAATTCTCCTTCCAGACGTTCTTTCGCATCTCTTGTCCGGTCAATGTGAAAATCTTTGCCTATCGCAACCGGAACTGACGGACAACAAAGCTTATGCACTTTTAATTTTCTTCCCTTTGCATCGGCTGCCTGGCATAGAAACTCATAGGCTGCCTTCGCTGTTTTATAAAAAGGATGTGTTGTATCTTCTGTGTAAATACAGGCAACTTCCCCCGGTTTTATGAAACATGCGACATCATCAATATGCCCGTTCGTTTCTTCCGGGTCAATTCCATCCTTCACCCATAACACTTTTTCTCCACCAAGATATTGTTTTAATTTTTCTTCAATTTCTTCTTTTTTTAACTGAGGGTTTCTTCCCGGACTTAACAGACACATTTCTGTCGTTAATATTGTTCCTTCTCCATCTACATGAAAGGAACCGCCTTCTAAGACAAAGTCTTCTGTTCTGTAAGAATCTGTTTCTGTCAATTCACAAACTTTTTCTGCCACTCTGTCATCCTTATCCCATGGGAAGTAAAGTCCATCATAAAGTCCACCCCACGCATTAAATTTCCAGTCGCAGGCCCGTCGTTCTCCTTTGGCATTGACCAAGAATGTCGGTCCACAATCTCTGATCCAGGCATCATTTGATGACATTTCAAGTACGGTAATTTTATCTGAAAGTGTCGCTCTACAGTTTTCATACTGTCTGTCTGACACAAACATTGTAATCGATTCAAATTCTGCAATTGCTTCCGCTACTGCTGCATAAGCTCCTTGTACCGGTTTTGCTCCATCTCTCCAGTTATCTGTTCTCTCCGGCCACAGCATAAAAATTCTCTCCTGCTTTTCAAATTCGCCGGGCATTCGGAAACCATCCTGTTTTGGAGTAGAATCTGTAATTCTTTTTGCCATATATTTCCTCCATTCTATTAGAAATGTACTCTCGGAATCTTTTTGTGCTTGATTTTGCAAGAAAGACTCCGAGAGTACATTTAGAAGTATTTATCTGCCATGTGTAGTTAATATATGATACATTTCTGGTCTTCTGTCACGAAAAACGCCCCATTCTCTTCTTCTCTGTGCAATCTCGTCTAAATCAAAGGTATGTGTTAATACACCTTCTGTCTCTCTGTCTGCCTCTTCTACGATGGCTCCTGTTTCATCTGTAATAAAAGAAGAGCCATAAAACGTCATAGATGAATTTCCAAACGCATTTTTCTCTGTTTCTGTGCCAATCCGGTTCGAAGCATGTACCGGCATAATATTTGCTGCTGCATGTCCCTGCATACATCTTTGCCAATGTGGTTTTGAATCAATATTCAGTGTCGGTTCTGAACCTATCGCTGTCGGATAAAAAAGCATTTCGGCACCAAGGAGTGCCATCGCTCTTGCTGCCTCCGGGAACCACTGATCCCAGCAGATTCCTACGCCGATTTTTCCATACGCAGTATCCCATACTTTAAAACCTGTATCTCCCGGTGTAAAATAAAATTTTTCTGCATAAGGCATTCCATCTGGAATATGCGTTTTTCGATACACGCCAAGAATTTCTCCAGTCGCATCAATTACCGCTATACTATTAAATGCTGTATTTCCATTTTTTTCATAAAAACTAATCGGTATTACGATGCCAAGCTTTTTCGCAAGTATTTTAAACTGATTTATGGCTGTATTTTCTTCCACTGTCTTTGCCAGATTAAAATATGCAAAGTTATGACTCTGACAAAAATATGGTGTTTCAAAAAGCTCCTGTAATAAAACGATATTCGCACCTTTTTCGGCAGCACTTCTTACTAAATGTTCTGCTGTATTCAGTGTTTTTTCCCTGTCCCAGGAACAAGCCATCTGTGTAACTGCTGTCGTAACTTTTCTCATATGGATTCCTCTTTATTCTGCACAGGATTCATAAATCTTTACAATATCCTCTTTATTCAAATGATAGTATGATCTAGTGGAAATCCCGCTTGTTCTTACGGCCTCTTCTGCCATTTCTTCAAATTTTTCTGCGTTGATTCCTACTTTCTTTAACGTAGAAGGAAGTCCAAGACTCTTGAAAAATTCTGCTGTTTTTTCAATTGCTTTTTCAGCAATTTCTCTGTCATCTCCTTCTGTAATGTCCCAGACATTTCTTCCAAACATTGCAAATCTCTCTACTGTTGTATCACAAAGAACTGCTTTCATCCATGCAGGCGTTACGATGGCAAGCCCTTCCCCATGTGTAATATCATAGTAGGCTGAGAGTTCATGCTCTATCGGATGGCAGGACCAGGCGCCGCCCTTTCCGACAGTAAGGATATGATTAAGACCTAAGGAGCTTGCCCACATAAGATTGGCCCTCGCTTCATAATTTTCCGGTTCTTTTAGCGCAATTGGTCCATAATGAATCACTGTTTTCATCAGACTTTCTGAAATGCGGTCTGTTAGATACGCATCATCGGTTGGCTGGAAATACTGTTCCATAGCATGAGATAGAATGTCGGCAGTTCCTGCTGCGGTCTGTTTTGCCGGAAGCGTATATAAATAAGTAGGGTCACAGATTGAAATAGTTGGATACAGGATAGGACCGGCAATTTCGATTTTTTCGTTTGTCTCTTCATTTGTAATAACGGCTCCCGGATTCATTTCTGAACCGGTAGCTGCCATCGTAAGAATAACCGCGATAGGGAGTGCCTTTGTCATCTTGCTGCGGTCAAGCATCAAATCCCACGCATCTCCTTCATAATATGCCGCACAGGCGATATGTTTTGAAGCATCGATCGAACTGCCCCCACCAACCGCAAGGATCATATTGATGTTCTTCTCTTTACAGATAGCTGCACCTTTTCTTACTGAATCAATTTTGGGATTTGGCTCGATTCCTGATAATTCATATATTTCGAATTCTTTCAATAAGTCTAAAATCGTATCATAAAGTCCGGTTCTTTTAATGCTTCCACCACCGTAGACCATTAAAATTCTTTTCCCGTATTTTTTTAATTCTTCTGGAAGGCAGGCAATCTGTCCTTTTCCAAAACGAATATCGGTTGGAACACAAAAATTAAAATTATTCATATATAAAGTTCCTTTCTATACTTAAAATTCAAATTCCTAAAATCTAAAATTCTAAAATTCAAGTTGAATACATATGCGTTTTCACATAGGACTTTGATCAGATTTTTGCCTTAAATCGATTATAATGTAAGGCAGAAAGATCGATATCTGTCTTTCTAGTCAGCATTAATTTGGCAAGCTGTTCTCCTACTGCCGGTGCGATACCAAAGCCATGTCCGGTAAATCCACAGGCAAGCACTAAACCAGGAACTTCTTCCACTGTTCCAAGAATCGGTACACCATCTGCGCTCTTATCACTCCAGCCGGCCCATGTACGAACAATCTTCGCATCCGCAAGATCTGGGAAATACTTTATGATACCACGACAGATACAAGGCGCTGTGATGCTGCTCGTAATTGGTGTTCCATTGTCTTTGCGAAATGGCTCTAATCCGGAAGAACCACCAAATACGAAGGAGCCATGTTTCGTCTGATGTCCGTAGAAATCCGCTTCTGCCGTTCCAAGCATCTGATCAAACATATGTGGTTCTGCTTCTGTGACGAGTGCCTCGATTAATGAAGAAGTCATTGGAATATCAATTCCAACCGTTCCGGCAATCTGCCGGCTTGCAAGTCCTGCTGCCACAAAGACCTGATCACCTTCATATACATTATTTGGTGTGACTACCTGACGAACATGCCCTTTTATTTTTTTGAGCGCAACTACCTTTTCTCCTGTAATGAAATGTGCACCAAGCCGTCTTGCCATCTTATAAAAACCAAGTGTTGTTGTCAGTGGATTCGCATGTCCATCTGTCGGGCACCAGCTTGCTACCGTAACTTCTTCTGAAAGATACGGATTGATTCTTCTCACTTCGTCTCCATCAATCATACGGACATCCAGGCCACATGCTCTTGCCTTATTGGCAAGATTCGTTAAGATTTTTGCATGCTCTTCATTTTTCCCAAGCCGGAGATTACCATCCTGATGATATTCACAATCTACTTCTAATTCTTCTGAAAGAGTTGGCCATAAATTTTTAATTCCATACATAACAAGCGGCAATTCTCTTGGATCACGTCCGGACTGACGTACACCGCCTCCGTTACGGCTAGAGCCTCCGTTTCCGATGTGGTCGCT
The DNA here is from genome assembly GCF_009697165.1 of Anaerobutyricum soehngenii. Lineage (NCBI taxonomy): Bacteria > Bacillati > Bacillota > Clostridia > Lachnospirales > Lachnospiraceae > Anaerobutyricum > Anaerobutyricum soehngenii. The sequence goes on from NZ_VULP01000035.1 coordinate 17,516, forward strand.
TCCTTCTAATACAATAACGGAGCTTCCTGCCTTTGAAAGATAATACGCTGTTGCACATCCAATGATTCCCCCACCAATAATAATGACATCTGCATGATTATTCTTCATCCTGACCAGCCTCCTTTTCTTCATTCGCAAAAATATGCATCTCGATCGGACGCATCGGAACTCTTGATGTTGCCGGTTCTAACTCTGCCGGAGATACTTTTAATTCTCTGGCCACAATAGATTTTACAAGTTTAGAACAAGTCTGTCCCTGGCAAAGTCCCATGCCCGTTCTTAAATATCTTCTGATTTCTGTTAAAGTAAACATTCCGTCATGGACGGCTTTTCTGATTTCTCCTTTTGTAATTTCCTCACATCGGCATATGATTCTGTCATCATCCGGTGCCGGAATAAATTCTCCTATATCTCTTGATCTGTCATTTACACTGTTCATCTATGTCACCGCACCTTTCTATGCCTTAAAAAATCTTGCTTTCATCACATATTCTTTCGGCACTTTGATCGTCAGAAGATTTGTATGGTCAAATGCCTTCGCTGTTTTCACATCAATAACCTCTGCTTCACAGATTTCTTCACCATTACGTCCCAGTCCATGACCCTTTGTTCCTTTTTCCGGAAGAGGAAGGAATTCATATGGCAGTGTAACGGAGGCAAAATCCTCATCGAGATTTTCATCAATTAAGAAAATAGCCTGACCGGAACAAGATGCCACACACATTCCACAGCCGATACATTCCTTCGTTTCATCTACTGCCGGAAGAGAAGTAATATTCTCTCCGATCTTAATACAATGCTTCGGACAGGCATCCTGACATGGATTACATGGGATATTCTGCGAACATTCCATTACTGGGTGAATTCCTATTTTATGGGTAATACCCGGATATTTTTCAATCTCGTCATCTGATAAATAGCCTTTTTTCAAAAGATTCATGGAAATATCGATTCCCTCTTCTGTTTTCTCAAGAATCTTTCCTCTGTTCTTTGGAGCAAACATTCCCTGACGGAGATTTTCAAGTGCATCTGTATTTTTCTTTACTTCTGTATCTAGTTCCTCTTTTTCAATAAATCCAAGATAATAAGCTGCTGCCACGCCGGAAATTCTTCCTTCGATCATAGCAGAACTTGCTTCTTCGATTCCGGATACATCTCCCGCTACAAACACTCCATCTACCGATGTCTCTCCAAGTTCATCAATAAGAGGAACCTGTCCACCTCTCTTTGGATTATCTTCCATCTTACAGCCTGCCATTTTTAAAAGCTGTGACATCGGAGAAAGACCAACGGCAAGGCAAATGGTATCTACATCAAAGTGTTTTTCTGTTCCCGGAATAAACTGGAATGTATGATCTACTTCTGCAATCGTTACTCCCGTTACATGATCTTCCCCTTCTGCCTTTTTAATCGTATGAGATAAATAAAATGGTACGCCAGTTCTCGCAACTTTTGCTGCATGGACACCGTATCCACCAACTCTCGGCGCTGCATCTACTAATGCTACTACTTCACAGCCTGCCTGCAGAAGCTGAAAACTTACAACCAATCCTACATTTCCAGAGCCAAGCATCAACACTTTTTCTCCCGGTTTAATACCATGAAGATTCATCATTGTCTGCGCTGCACCAGCACCGATTACGCCCGGAAGTGTCCATCCGTCAAATGTAACCATGTTTTCTGCTGCGCCTGTCGCAACAATAATCGCATCCCCTTTGTAATGGTGAATTGCCTCACCAATCTTTACAACGATCTCTTTATCCATATAAAGTCCAATTACTGTTGCATTTAATACAACTTTTACACCTGCCGCATTTGCTTCTTCTAATAACTGCTTTCCTATATTAAATCCTCTGATTTTTGCTTTATGTTCCTTTGAACCAAAAAATTTATGAATCTGTTTAAATAACTGTCCACCAGGTTTTTCATTTTCATCAAATACAACTACTTCAAGACCTCTTTTTGCTGCTTCAATTGCTGCAGATAAACCGGAAGGTCCTGCCCCTACAACAATCAGATCATACCGTTTCAGTTTCATAAGACTCGCTCCCTTTCCTGTTTCCCTCTGAATTATTCTTTCGTTTAGATTTCGCTTACTTGCTTTTCCTGTCTTTTCTTCCCACTATTTATTAATTTATTATTTAAGTTTTCTTGCACTGTTCATTACTTTTATACGTCTTTTACTGTTCATCAAAAGGCTTTGCACTGACACCGTACTGTGTTTCTACTTTCATTCCCTCTGTCAGCGGTGTCACACAGGTCCTTATATTCGGCTTTCCATCTACGACCATAACACAGTCTGTACATCTTCCGATTGCACAAAAGATACCTCTTGGTTTGTGCTGCTTTTTTGTATACCGATGGACCATCACGCCCGCAGCCTTTAATGCAGCCGCTACCGGCTCTCCCTCATATCCTTCTAATTCTTTTCCATTATATGTAAAAGTAACCTTTCTTCCCTTTTCTGTTTTTCCCAAAACTGGATGCTCTACAATTCTTGTACTCATAAAACTCTTCCTTTCGCTAATACAAATCTGGCTGATCCCATAAATGAAGATTTACTCCAAGTCCTAATTCTTTTGCTTTTTCATAACAAATCTTACCCCAGGCAACATCTTCTACCGGCATTCCGCCAACAGAATAAACAATAATCTGATCTTCTGTTTCCCTTCCCTGTCTGTCACCATGAATAATATCTCCCAGATCATAAATATCTTCTTTTTTAATTTTTCCATCATGAATCAAATCGGTAAACTTAGATCCAATGATATTGTTCGCTCCAAATGACGGATAAGGGAATTCCTCTGCCCAGGCCTCATAGAGCTGCATATTGTCTACAACAAGCTTACATTTCTCACTTAGGAAATCATCATCTATATCAAATGCACTGACTCCGACTAAAACCGCTCCCTTTTTAATCCATTCTCCTTTTACATAAGGATAGGTAGAAGGATCCGTTCCACTTGTATTTGCAAAAGAAATCACATCGGTATCTCTTACCAGTTCTTCTACCGTATCAACTACTTTAATCTCTTTAAACTGCGGATACTTTTCTTTCACATGGGCGATAAATTTATCAAGTGAAGGCTTTCCTCTGCCTTTTACTTTTAAAACTTCTAGATCCGGACATGTCGCAACAAATGCTGCAAGACTTGTCTTTCCCATAACACCTGGTCCACAGATACCACATACCTTTGCACCTTTATTTACCAGATACTTTGTTCCAACTCCCGGAATCGCTCCGGTACGCATCGCACTTAATAAATTTGCACTCATTAAACAAAGTGGAGCCCCTGTATCTTTGTCATTCAACATTACCATCAAGATAGAACGAGGAAGGCCAAGCATTTTGTTTGCCATATTAGAACCGTACCATTTCATTCCCATCAGATCAAACGGGCCTCCGATATATGCCGGCATTGCCATAAATCTTCTATCGTCTCCCTCATCTTTTGGCATATTAGGAAACGGTGATGTTTTTGGAAAAGAAACCTGACATCCATGAGAATTATGATTCTCACCACCCATCACGTAATCTCCTTTATTCAGACACTTCACAACTTCTTCCATCGCATCAATGCAGCCTGCCATGTCCTTTACGCCTGCTTTTATCATATCTTCCTCATTTAAAAACAGGAAATCAATCGCTGGATAACTCATATCTATTCCTCCCATCTTATCTGAACTTTTTCATATTCTTCAAGAATGTTCCACATTCTTGCCCGGGATGTGCGTCATGCAACGCATAACCTACTTCTACTGCACATCTGCTTGTAAAACATAAAAAAGCAACGGAACTGATAATCAATTGCTCCGTTGCTTTTGATATTGCTAATTTACTACTTTTAAAAAAACTTCACAAGTAGCTTGAACTACTATCTTTCTGGTAATTTTTAATTAGAGATACTCCAAAAGAAGTATTAAATATAGTATGGTTCATCCCAAAGATTTAACTTTGTTCCTATGCCTTTTTCTTCTGCTTTTTTATAACATTCATATCCCCAGGCCAGATCTTCGATCGGCATTCCTCCGATACTACACATAACAATTTCGTCATCGGACGTTCTGCCGTCTGAGATACCATTTACAATATCGCAAAGATTTAAAACCTTTTTTCGTTCTGTTTTCTTCTCATTTACAAGATAGACAAAGTCAATTCCCATGATAGACCATTCCCGTTTGCGCCCAAGTTCGTCTACCGGGCCTCTTGCAATAAAGTTCTTTAAATATTTTTCATACATACCATAGTTATCTGCTACCATTGTAGTCCCAAGATAGCTTTCATGGTCACGAACGAGAAAACTTCCCATAGAAAAAACAGCAGCACCTTTTTTAAACCATTCTAGTTTAAATTCTTCCATATCCTGCTTTGTAACAGACATTGCCTCACTCACTACATCACTGTCGCGGCAGGCTTCTTCTAAAGAATCACAGATAATGATATTTTTAATCTGAGGATAGTTCTCTTCCGCAAACTTTTTCATATGTAATGCAGATTTTGAATGCACAGAACTTCCCCTGATTTTCAAAGTATCAATTTCCGGGAGAACCTCCATATAACATTGAAAAGCACATTTATTAATCACACCGGGACCAATCAAAGAAAGCACTTTTGAATCTTTTCTTGCCAGATAAGATGCTGTCATCGCAGGCATCGCTCCGGTACGCATCGCACTTAACAGATTGGCACTCATATACGCAAGCGGAGCACCGGTATCGACATCATTTAAGGTTACCATCAAAATAGAACGAGGCAGGCCTTTTTGCAGATTATGATTATTGGACCCATAAAATTTCTGTCCGGCAATATGGTATTTTCCTCCAAGGTAGGCAGGCATTGCATTAAATCTTCTGTCTGGTCCGTCATCTAACGGAAAGCCTTCTATATCTGATGTTGCCGGAAAGTTAATCTGGAGACCATGCTCATCCGCTTTCGGCCCTCCTAAAAGAAAATCTTTTTTTCTAAAGAGAGACATAGTCTCTCTCATGGCTTCTACGCATCCGGCTACATCCATTACTCCTGCCGCTATCATATCTTTTTCGTTCAGATACAGAAAATCTATACTCATACGCCTTACCTGCCCTTCTATTTGGTATTACATATTGATATTACGTCTTAGTGTTATATCTTGATATCACATCGTCATTATACCGATTACGTTTCTTGTTACGTTTCGCTTCTTGTTTTGTTATTGCTTTATTATTGTTCTTTTACTGTTTCAGTTTTGTCCACATTTCATCATAAATCTTTAATGTATCTGCATCAAGATTCTTGACATATTCACCTTTCTTAATAACTTCTGCAGGCGGATTCTTTGCTTCGTTCTTTGAGTAATCTTCACCCATTGCCTCCACTGCTTTTGTATTTGGGGAAAGGTATGGGAACTCTTCTAATACCATCTGGGCATTTTCTGCATCTAACATAAAATCAATAAACTTCACTGCATTATCATAATTTTTAGCTCCTTTTGGAATTGCCCAGTTATCCATAAAGAGATAAGCTCCTTCTGTCGGATATACTACTTTGATATCCGGATTTTCTTCCATTGCCAGTGCAATTTCTGCACTCCATACATAACCAACCGTACAATCTCCGGAAATCAATGCGGACTTTGGACTATCTGAATCATATAATTTCACGTTATTTTTCAATGTTAATAACTTATCCTGAATTTTAGATAATACGGCAGGATCTGTTTCATTCATGCCATATCCCATACTTCTTGCAGTCATACCGATTACAGCACGATAATCATCCAATGCCACAATAGAATTTTTCAAAGAAGAATCAAATAAGTCATCATAACTTGTAATATCTTTTTTCACTTTACTTGTATTCACTGCAATTCCTGCAACACCACCCTGATAAGGAACAGAATATTTATTACCAGGATCATAAGAAGGATTCAAATAAGACTCTCCAATATTCGAAAGATTTTTAAGCTCATCTGTCTTCAGTTCCTCTAACATTCCCTGAGAAGCCATCTGCTCTACCATGTAATCACTAGGCTGCACAATATCATACGTTCCTTCTGACTCTGACTTTACTTTTGCAAGCATATCTTCATTTGAAGAATAGGTAGAAACATTTACCTTGATTCCCGTTTCTTTTTCAAACTTTTCGATTACAGAATCTGGCACATATTCTGTCCAGATAAAAATATTTAATTCTCCATTTTTCCCTTCGGAAGATTTCGAACCACATCCGGCAAGCATCGTCACTAACATCGCTGTAATCACTATAAGACCTAACATTTTTTCTTCATAAGCTTTCCTCTTTTCTTTTTAGGTTTTTAATTTAATACATTTATTACAGTTACTATGATATCCCATACTGCTTTACACTTTTTTGCGCTTCAATATGTCTGTCTGTGTCAATACTACAAGAACGATTGTACCGATTAAAATCAAAGTAGATAATGCATTGACATCCGGCGATACACCACTCTTGATACTCTCCATTACTTTTAGTGGATACGTCTTTGTCTGCCCATTTACAAAATAGCTGATGATAACATCATCAATAGAAAGGGTAAATGCAAGTAACGCTCCACCGGCAATTCCCGGAGCCAGTACAGGTAAGGTAATTTCAAAAAATGTCCGGATTCGATTCGCTCCAAGATCAAGACTCGCCTCTTCAATCGAACTGTCATAGCCGGAAAGTCTCGCCCGGACGTTGAAAATAACATATGGTATGGAAAATGTTACATGCGCCAGTATCAGCGTAAGCATTCCTCTTGGTACATTTGTTTTTGAAAATATTGTCAGCAGCGAAATACCCATTACGATTTCCGGAATAACTACCGGAATATATAGCAATCCGTCAATCAGGCTTTTCCCTTTAAACTTATATTTGTACATTCCGATTGCCCCAAGCGTTCCGACAATCGTTGCAAGAATTGTACTTGTCAGTGCGATTATCATCGTATTTCCAAAGGAACTTAATAAAGCATCGTTATCAAATAATTTAATGTACCAGTCAAAGGTAAAACCTTTCCATGAAAGATACGGCTTTGTTGTTGTCGCATTCATAGAGTTGACTACGATAACGGAAATCGGAAGGAACAGGAAAATATATACCGCTGCACAAAAGACAATACTTCCTGCTTTTCTCATTTTTGCTTTCTGTCTTTTCTTCATTCATCAACCCCCCAGACTTTCCATATCTCCGCCCATTTTCTGGTAAATCTTTACGAGCAGGAGCGTAATTAAAATTAATATAATCGAGAGCGCTGAACCAAGCGGCCAGTTATTTCCACTCTGGAACTGTCTCTCTATCAGGTTACCGATTACATCCGCATTTCCTCCACCGAGAATATCAGATACAAAGAAGAATCCAAGACATGGGATAAATACCATGATACATCCGGAAAAGATTCCACTTGAAGTAAGCGGCAACACTACTTCAAAAAAAGTAGCTATTCGTTTCGCACCCAGATCTGCTGATGCTTCCAGAAGATTTCCGTCTAATTTTTCAATTGCTGTATACAGCGGAAGAACCATAAATGGAAACAGACAATATACCATACCTAACACCGTTGTTCCCTGTTTAAAAAGAAAATCAACCGGTCCATCTGTAAAATGCATTGTCTGTAAGGCGGTATTTAACCAGCCATTTGTTCCAAGAAATGTTCTCCATCCATAAATACGAATCAGAGAATTCGTCCAAAATGGAATAATAACAAGCATATACAAAAGCTTTTTCTTCTTACTCTTTGTTCTTGCAATAAGCCAGGAAAACGGATAGGCAACAAGCACACAAAGTAATGTCGTAAAAAATGCAATGACAAGAGACTGCACATATATTTTTATGTAATCCGCATTCATCAGCCTTGTATAATTTTCCAGAGTAAACTGAAAAGTTACATTATAATACTGATCAATCGAACAAAAGCTCATCACTCCAACATAAATTAACGGAATCGCAACCAATAGCACCATCCATAAACTAACCGGTCCAACCATGATCGCTGCAGGAAAACTATTAGCCCGCCATTCATGTTTTGATTTCTTTTTTGCCATAAAACATGCCTCCTAACCTAACGGGATACTATCTACTGCCTGGAAAATCAACTGATCCTGATTATGAATCAAAACGGCATCTTTTTCTTCCCAGTAAATGTAAACCCTACTTCCCGGTTTCGGAAGTTCTTCTCCAGAAAGCCTCTCAATTTTTATTTCATTTCCATTTGGAAGAGAAACAATACATTTAATAACAGAACCAACATAAACATAATCTTTCACAATTGCCTTAATCGTAAATCCATCAATCGGTGTCTCTGAATATTTCATCTTTTCCGGTCGTACCGATACCGTAATATATTCATTTAACGCAAAGCCTTTTCCACATCCACAGATATTACCATTTTCAATCATAACAGATACATGCTCCCCATCTATACTGCGGATACATCCATCAAACGTATTAGTCTCTCCGATAAAGGTAGCAACAAATCTTGTTTTCGGATTCTCATAGATTTCAGAAGGCGTACCAAGCTGATCAAGCACCCCATCATGCATGATTGCAATACGATCACTCATCGTAAGAGCCTCTTCCTGATCATGCGTAACATAAATAAATGTAATATTTAACTTTCGCTGCAATCTCTTCAACTCAAGCTGCATCTGCTTCCTTAACTTAAGATCAAGCGCTCCAAGCGGTTCATCCAAAAGAAGAACCCTCGGCCGGTTAATCAAAGCCCTTGCAATCGCGACCCTCTGCTTCTGACCACCTGACAACTGGCTTGGATATCTTTTTTCAAATCCTTCCAGCTGCACAAGAGCTAACATCTCTGTCACCCGCTTTTTAATCTCTGCTTTCGGCACCTTTTTCATCTTTAAACCATACGCAACATTATCATAGATCGTTTTATGAGGGAACAACGCATAACTCTGAAAAACTGTATTTACATTCCTTTCAAACGGCTCCTTATCACCAATTGCCTCTCCCTCCACTTTAATACTTCCGCTTGTCGGTTCCTCAAAACCTGCAATCATTCGAAGCGTTGTTGTCTTTCCACATCCAGAAGAGCCTAACAGTGTAAGGAATTCTCCCTCTTCCACCGTCAAATTTAAATCCTTCACTACATGATTTGTTCCATATATCTTATTAACACCTTCAATTTCTACGATAGCACCCACTGTACTCACCTCTTCTAAATCTATCTAAATTTCAAACTATAAAGCCTTCAGACCTCTCTCACCTGTTCGAAGTCGCACCGCCTCTTCAATATTGCGAATAAAAATCTTACCATCACCAACATGATCGGTTGCACATTTTTCCCTAACCGCCATAATAATCGGTTCCACTGCCTTATCTTCCACAACAACTTCTATACGAATCTTTGGCAGCAGATTAATCGTCGTCTTAAATCCCTTAATCTCATTCACAGCGCCCTCACTATCTGCCACACCTTTCTGGGTTCCACATCCCATAACCGTTGATAACGTCATACCTCCACAATTCACATCATCTAAAATATGCTTAATATCTTCTAACTTCTCCGGTCGAATAATCATAACTAATTCCTTCATATGCTATATCCTCCTTTATTCATACCATAATAAAAAAATAAATAAAAAAAGGAAGCTGTATCTATCACATACAGCTCCCTTGCTTTTGATACTTGTGACTATACTCCATTAAGATATTTAATACAAGTCACCCATTTAACCATTTTCTTACTACTTTTTAATTATTTTTTTAAATATGTACTCACAAATAACGTAATAAATTTACTTTTATTCCTTTTCCCTTATCTTCTTAAACAGCTGTACCCTGTTACGGATTCCCAGCTTCCGATAGATATTTAAAATATGCTTCTTTAACGTATTGATACTAATAGATAAATAATCGCAGATAAAACTGTTATCCTTTCCTTCCATTAACAGATGCAAAATATTATGTTCCTGCTTTGTAAGCCCAAACTTCTCCGTCGCTGCCGACACCGTAAGCTTCTCACCAAACTGCATACGACTTTGTTTCTGCTGCCATAATCTGTACGCCATATGATCCTTCAACGTGTCCACCAAAAATATTTCATCATGACTAAAATCATTCTTCCCAATATTGCGGTACATCGTTACCACTCCAAGAAACTTCTTCTCTTTTGCCATGATCATCTGCAAAGAATAATGCCAGTTATTCGGCTTATATACCTTCTGATAATACTCCGTTTTCACTCTCATATCATCAGAAATAATATCTGTCTCACGATATACGATACTCTTCCCACTGTACATAATCCCTCTGCTGTAATCAATACTATCATAAACCTCCGATAAATCCTCATCACAATGATATGTAACCGGAGCCTTAAGATGGTATTCCTCCCCGGAAGATGCCAGATAAAAATCTGCACTGTCAAAATCCACAAGCATCTTCATCTGCTCTAAAAACTTCCTTCTCATCTGATCGAAATCCGCCGTTGTATAAATCTCATAAATAATAGAATTCAAAATCAGCCAGTCATTTGTCTGTAAAGTATTCATACATCTCACCTCTCTATGTACTAATCCCTCATACCACTTCATCTCATATAAATCGCATATAAAAAGTAAAAATCACCCCTTTAATTACCCCTTCTGATTATATTCTAATTCCAAAAAAGAAAAAGAAGGCATACTTGTTACAAACAAATATACCTTCTTTGATAACCCCTGTGATATTAATTACTTCTTTATACTACTTATTATACTTAAAATGGTTAGGAAATCAAGAGGAAGTAATTATTTTAATACAATCTTTTTTTACTTTACTATTTCCTGCCAAAGACTTAACATATATTCCTTATCATCCTTTGTAATGCCTCTCATATGGCTCCCAAGTTTTATCACTGATTATATATCTTGGACGATGTTTTGATTCCAGATATATCTTCCCAATATATTCTCCAATAACTCCAAGCGAAAGTAATTGAATACCACCAAGAAAACAAACGATACAAACAATGGATGCCCAGCCTGCAACTGTATTCCCCATAATAGCTGTTATGATAGCCCATATAATTCCCACAAATCCAATAAGACTCACTATACAGCCGGTTCCTGTTATAATGGAAATCGGCCTGACGGACAAACTGGTTATTCCATCAAACGCAAGGGCAAGCATTTTACTCAATGGATAATGACTTTCTCCTGCAATTCTTTCATGACGTTCATAATAAACAGTAGCATTTTTATATCCCACAAGCGGAATCATACCTCTTAAAAAAATATTTACTTCATGAAAACCTGCAAACTCCTGCAATACCCTCGTACTGATCAATCTGTAATCAGCATGATTATAAACCGTTTCGACTCCCATCTTATCAAGAAGTTTATAAAAACTTTCTGCTGTAAATCTTTTAAAAAACGTATCTGTATCACGCTTACTCCTAACACCATATACTACTTCTGCTCCAGCTAAATACTCATCTACCATCCGCTCCATCGCTGTAATATCATCCTGACCATCACAATCAATGGAAATCGTAATATCACAAACATCTTTTGCTTCCATCAAGCCCGCAAGTACAGCATTCTGATGCCCTCTATTTCTGCTCTGACTAATTCCAATATAATGTTCATCTTCCTGCGCCAACTTACATATAATATCCCATGTCGAATCCTTCGATCCATCATTTACAAATAAAATCCTGCTTTTCGCACTGATTTTCTCCTTTGAAATCATCGTCTGAATCTGTTCTAAAAACATAGGTGCTGTAATTGGAAGCACATCTTTTTCGTTGTAACATGGAATTACTATCCACAATATTGGTTTAGAAAAATCCACTTTTCCCTCATTCGGTACATTATTCATATTTTTCTCCTTTTACAATTGAATTATATTAGGCGTTTGCGAAACGCCACAAGTCGCATAAATACGTCATTTTTTTGTTGTTAAAAATAAAAATCTCCTCACGGTTTGTGATATAATGGAGTTGACTAGAAACCATAAATCACGCCCCGAAAGGA